>JABHHM010000491.1 GCA_018671575.1 Methylococcales bacterium
CGCCTTTTTTGTTGCAAAAATAGTTGTGTAGTTCGACTACACGCCTATTTTTTCGCCTCAAAGGCAAACAAAAATCCTGCGCAATTTGGACATTTATTTATTTCGCTTCCCCTTATTGTAATTTTATAAAATAAAGTCATGATAAATGAAAAGCATCCATTTTGACTTCTTCAATATGTTTGCCAATCATCACGATCAGCCCACTGTATCTAAATTCACCTGTACTGGTAAATTCAAAGAGATAAATTCGACAAATTTGAAGCTGACCTCGATTATTTCTTCTTAGCCATAATTTGTGTAACCTGACAGTATCATCTAATAATTGTACATCAGAATTTTTACAAACTTGTTGACCCTTTGTTTTTGCCAGTTCTTTAGTCGATAAACTATCCCAAATATACCAGGATAACGCCATTAAAATAAATAATAGAAAAATATCATCCATTACTATTTCCGATAATGTTGATAAAACTCACCTACCCATTGTAGTTTTGACTGCCAGCTATCAATAACATTATTTAAAGGCTCAGGATATTATTTTGGCCATTCCATTCCATACTGCTCAAGACGGCACAAAGGTGCCAGCAATGAAGCGGTAGCTAAGTCTGCCCGACTAAATAAATTTCCCACCAGAAAACCTGTTGCTTGGCGGGTTAAATAAATTTTCTCTATGGCAAGTTGTAAATCAATTTTTGCCTGTTCAGCAGTCTTGTCATTAATACAAAGAGATTCCCTCATACTTTTTTTCATCACGGGGAAGATTGTTTTAAGAAACAGCTTACCATACCAAGCACTTTGATGGGTAAAAAATGAAATCATGATTTCTGGATATTCTAGTAAAGTGTTGTATAAAAAACACCGAACATTCAAACCAATTTCTTTATCAACAAAAGTTTCCCAATCAATAACCTGTTGACGAAAATCTGGATCAACAGGTATTAGACTATATTCTGGAAAAGTTTTATCCAAATAATCTAAAATATCACTGGAATTTTGAACAATTAAACCATCATGCTCAATAATGGGTAACGCAGGATCATTCGAAAGTTTTTTAGTGGCATAGAGATGTAATACAGGCAATAAATTAACAACCTGATAATCAAGTTTTTTATAATCCAGTGTCCAGCGAACTTTTTCACAATAATGAGAAATGGGAAATTGATAAAGTTTGATGCTTTTCTTCATTTTATGTTTTATTCCTAAAGAAACGGAAAAAATCTCACATAAAAAAAGCCAATGGAAGTCATTGGCTTTTTTATTCTTACGGCATACTATCGTAGCTACACAGAGCAGTTACAAAGTATTCTAGCTTAGAACTTGAACATGCTACCGACATAAATAACATCAAATTCGATATCAGCTTTTGTTGCTGTTGAACTCACTGCTGAATATTCTAACATAGAGCTTAAACCAGCATTTAATGAAAAGTTGTTTGAAATAATCATATCCATTGAAATATCAATATCCATGAAATGATGATCCTGTATACTGGTTTCTTCATTCAATACATTGTTGTAATTTAATCCTGCATTGATAACCATGCTTTGAGAAAGCTCAATTCCAACATTAAAACCAGCTTTAAGCATGTTTAATTCGCCACGAGTTTTTGCTGCATTGGTGCTCGCTGATAGCTTATTATTATCTCGGTGATATGAATAAGAAATGCCAAAAGTAGGTGTTATGGCTCCATAGGTGCTTGATGCAGAGATTCCAAAACCATAACCTTTAGTTTGGAAATCACCATTTCCTGATGTTGAACTGATATCAGTATCACTAAAATCAACACTACCAACCAAACTGACTTTGCCTCTTTGCCCCCAATCTGCTTCCGCTTTATAATAACCCATTACACCCCATTGAGTTATATTCTCAGATTTGAAATCAAAATCATTGTAATCGAATAAAAAGCCTGTTGTCGCATTCTCTTGAGTTGTTAATTTTTCATCCGTAAAACGACCTAAAGAAAAGCCATAACTGTCACCACTTTCCTGATTAGCATTCTTTGAATCACCAATTTTTAATGATGCATACGTTTGAGGAGCATTGGCTTTACCAATTTTTGTTTTGGTTGTTACTTTACCAGCAACCAGACTGAACATGTTTCTATTCATATTTTGTGCAGCAGAATTAAAATTATCAATTTGCCCAGAACATGTACCTGCATTTGTATTATTACCACAAGCAGCCATTGATATTACAGGTAAAGCACAAATAGCGGCTACAACAGCTTGAACAGTCAATTTTACATTATTTTTCACGTTTTTCCCCTTAGTACTGAATTCTTGAATTTTTATCTCAAAAGATGTTATGCGTAAACAATTGTTGTATTTTAAATACATTTCTCTATTTTGCAACATATTTATTAAATAATATCAGAACATTTAAACATTACTATGTTTTATACAAATAAATACTATTAAAACTACAAATAATTACCCTAAAATTATTGTAACAACAACACATCTACACTTGATAGTCATCTATTTGGTCAAAATTCAAATAGCGATAAACCTCTGCCGAAATCAAATCTAAATGCTTAACATCATCTAGATATTCGGAAACTGTGGGTAATTTACCCACTTTAGCGGCAACCGCTGCTAATTCTGCCGAAGCAAGGTAAACATCCGCATTATTACCCAAACGATTGGGGAAATTTCTGGTTGATGTTGATACCACGGTTGAATTATCAGCAACCCTAGCTTGATTCCCCATACACAATGAACAACCAGGCAATTCAGTTCTGGCACCTATTTTACCAAAAATAGAATAATAACCTTCTTGCATCAGTTGTTTCTCATCCATTTTTGTGGGCGGTGCGATCCAGGTTTTTGTCGGCAAACTGGTTGCACTTTCAAGAATTTTTCCTGCCGCACGATAATGACCGATATTTGTCATACAAGAACCAATAAATACTTCATCTACTGATATTCCAGCCAGTTCAGAAAGTGTTTTGACATCATCAGGATCATTTGGGCACGCTAAAATAGGCTCTTTAATTTCATTTAAATCAATATCTAATATTTCGAAATATTCCGCATCATTATCTGGCTCTATGACCTCTGGATTTTCCAACCATTGTTGCATACTGGTAATTCTACGCTGCAAAGTACGCTGATCTTGATAACCGTTTTTAACCATCCATTTCAGCAATGAAATATTTGATTTTAAAAATTCTTCGATGGATTCCTTATTCAACCTTACGGTACAACCATTGGCTGATCTTTCTGCTGACGCATCAGATAATTCAAATGCCTGTTCAACTTTCAATTCTGGCAAACCTTCAATTTCTAAAATTCGACCAGAAAAAACATTCTTTTTACCTTTTTTCTCGACGGTTAATAAGCCTTTTTGGATGGCAACATAAGGAATTGCATTGACCAAATCTCGTAGCGTAATACCTGGTTGCATTTCTCCTTTAAATCTAACCAACACTGATTCTGGCATATCTAAAGGCATAACCCCCATTGCAGCACCAAAGGCAACCAATCCAGAACCTGCAGGAAAGCTGATACCTATTGGGAAACGGGTATGTGAATCGCCACCTGTTCCCACGGTATCAGGCAATATCATTCTGTTTAACCAAGAGTGAATGACGCCATCACCAGGTTTTAACGCAACACCTCCTCTATTATTCATAAATTCGGGTAAATCATGTTGCAACTTTATATCAACAGGTTTTGGATAGGCCGCCGTATGGCAAAAACTTTGCATCACCAGATCAGCCGTAAAACCTAAACAGGCGAGCTCTTTTAATTCATCTCTTGTCATGGCTCCAGTGGTATCTTGAGAACCGACGGATGTAATTTTAGGTTCGCAATAAATGCCTGGACTAATACCCGCTACACCACAGGCTTTACCTACAATTTTTTGAGCTAAAGTAAAACCACTCTTTGAATCTTTTTGAGCTTCGGGCCTTAAAAAAAGATCGGAGAAGTCTAACCCTAGATTTTCTCGTGCATTATCGGTTAATGCCCTACCAACAATCAGTGAGATTCGACCACCAGCTTGGATTTCATCAGGCATAGTCGAAGGACGTAATTCAAATTGACTTATTTTTTCACCCGATTCTGTCAATATTTTACCCTCAAAAGGTAAAATTCTAATCACGTCACCCATCTTCATTGCATCAACATCACACTCTATGGGTAAAGCTCCTGAGTCTTCTGCGGTATTAAAGAATATAGGAGCAATTTTATTGCCCAGAACAACCCCGCCTTGTCTTTTATTCGGAACATACGGAATATCTTCTCCCATGTGCCATAACACAGAATTTATAGCAGACTTACGTGATGATCCCGTTCCTACCACGTCGCCAACATAAGCAATTGGCAAGCCTTTTTTCTTTAGCTCTTCCAATGTTTTCAAACCCTCGGGCATTTTACTGACCAACATGGATTTTGCATGTAATGGAATATCGGGTCGACTCCAGGCTTCTGTTGCAGGAGACAAATCATCCGTATTGGTTTCACCAGGCACTTTAAATACAACCACTTTAATTTCTTTTGCCATCGGTTGTTTGCTGGAAAACCAGTCACCATCAGCCCAACTTTGCAAGATTTGCTTTGCATATTGATTGGTTTTTGCCTTCTCAACAATGTCATTGAAAGCATCGTACACCAAAGTAATTTGTGATAATGCAGCAGTTGCTTCTTCAGCCGTTTCATCATCATCCAACAACTCAATTAGTGGTTGAATATTATACCCACCCATCATGCTTCCGAGTAATACAGTCGCGTGTTTTTGACTGATTGATGGGCATGTCACCGTGGCTTTTGCGACATCGGCTAAAAATGCAGCTTTAACATAGGCTGCTTGATCAACACCTGGCGGTACACGATGAGTAATTAGCTCCAGTAAGATTGTTTCATCGGTATCACCTGGTGATTTCAATAATTCAATTAAGCCAGCAGTTTGCTCTGCACTCAATGGTAGTGGAGGCAAGCCTTCTTGAGCACGTTGTGCTACATGTTCATTATAGTTGTCTAACATACGTTGTAATAACTCCGATATTTAATCTTAAATAGAATGCCACTGTGTGACAAAAACATTAATGACTATTGATTTTTAAACCACTAATTTTCAATGATATTTTTTATATTCTTAAAAAAAACCGTGTTTATTTATATTCATTCATGGTTTTTGAATTTTGTTTTTTTGAAATTTAAGAATCACGTACAGAAAGGTAAATCTATTTCTTTATTATTAACAGGTAAGCTAACAATAAAACTGGTTCCAACACCTACCTCACTGGTAACACTGATATCTCCATGCATGATCTTACACAACCCTCTACTGACAGCCAAACCAAGTCCTGTTCCACCATATTTACTTGAAATGGTTTTATCTGCCTGGACAAATGCGGTGAATAAATTATCCACTTGATCGGCAGTCATACCAATACCTGAGTCCTTTATTTCAATGAGGTACATATCTTCTTCAAGGCGCTTCCGACAAACACCCAAAGTAATAGTCCCCTCTTGAGTAAATTTGGACGCATTATTTAACAGATTAATCAATATTTGCATCACTTTGGTTTTGTCGGCATAGATTTCGCCAATATCATCCGCAAAATCACCCACTATTTGGTTTGAATTTTTTACCAGACCTGGTTTAATCGTAACCATTACTTCTTCAATACATTCAAGTAAATCAAATGATTCCTGATACAACTCCATTTTGCCAGCTTCGACTTTTGACAAACCAAGTATATTATTGATTAATGACAATAAATGATGTCCTGAAACAGAAATTCGATCAATATCATCTACAAATATATCCAAATTCAGATCTTCAATTTCATCTTTTAATAAATCGGCATAACCTAAAATGGCATTGAGTGGCGTTCTGATTTCATGACTCATGTTTGCCAGAAATTCACTTTTATGCTGATCAGCACCTTTTGCCTGATCACTTTCGAGTTTTAATTTTAATACTTTTTGCTTTAAAACATCCTGTTCCACCATTGTTTCAAGCATGATATCGGTTGAATCACGCAACCGTTCACTGACCAGTATGGAGGTTGCTTCTAACAATTTTATGATAATGCCAGGCTGTATTTCCTGCAATGTAGCAAATGCATGGCGACTCAACAGTATAATCACGCTACTGGGTAGTGCTAAAGCGGTTGCCGAATAAGGTTTTTTGTCAATTAATGACATTTCCCCCAAACTATAGCCTTCACCTATCGTTGCAATTTTTTTATGTGTTTCGTCTCCCTTATCTTTAAATATTTCCACCTCTCCCTGGGCAATAAAATACAAACAGCCACTATCTTGCCCTTCTGAAAACAATTTTGTTTTTTCTGAAAACCGATAAACTGTACAATAGGACCCTAGAAAAACGAGTTCATCTTCATTCAATTGCTCAATTAAATTAATGGACTGAAGCCACTTCACCACTTGGGAATTTTCTTTCCCACCATCACAAAGTGGTTTTAATTCTTTTAAATTGACTTCACGGCATGATTTCAGATCATCATCTTTCATTTATTTACACTACCTAAGTAACGAGGCGAAGAAATATTTCCATTTAGAAAAACATCATCAGAGAAACTTTGTTTTTTCACAGGTGATTTTAATGTTCTTTTTAACACAAAATCAAACAATAACGGATTAAATTGATAAATTTCATTGAGTAATTTTTGTTCGCTTTCTGTAATAAAGCCATTATTTTTTAATTTTCGAGTATGAATCACAAAATTAATGACGGGCAAAGGATAGTCACTTCCATTGATTAATCGACCATGTATTGCTGCATCATTCAATAATGTTTGCAAAATAAGGGGGTCCCTATTAAACAAAATAGTTGCAGAAATTTCACCCAATAAATACTTTTTATAACGCTCATTATGCATCATCCGAAGAAACAGATCAAAACAGCTGATTTCTGGTTTATTTGGCAAGCGTAAGTCTTGGCATTTTCCCAAACTGGCACTGTGTGCTGCCACAACTTTTACCCCCATTTCCAAAGGTAGCCTTAACAACAATGGATTACCCAATGCCTGTAAGCCTTCTGCATTAACGGCTTGCTCTTCTCCTGTATGCGTTATCAAAACCATGCCATATTGCTTCATTTTTTGATAAAACGGACGAATTATTTCCTTAGAGGGATCAATTCCCATCGAATTTGGCAACCATTTAATCAATGTCACTCCTTGCTCTGCCCAGTACGACAGTTTCTTAACCGCATCTTTACGATAAGGGTGAATTGAAATAATGGGAAAAAAATATTCTGGATATTGTTTTGACAAACGCACAACATAATCATTGGGAACATAAAATTCTGTCATATTTTCATTGATACTGCCATCTTCGTTATAAAAACGATCAAATGCCATCAATCCATAACGGCCATGATTTTTAATGGGTTTTATCAGTGAAATTAGTTGATTAATATATTGCGAATCTGCCTGATGTTCGTCTGTAATCCCAGCGGCTTGTCGATAGAATAAAAACTTGATATGGCTAATGGGGTGCAACCAAGACTTCATTTTTTCATTAACGTAAGCACCGTTGACCTTATTTAAACCTAAAACATGGGTGTGATAATCCATAATTTGCGCCACAGGCAAGCCGTTAAATGCCTTTGCCACCAGTTTTTTTGCTGAAATACTTAAATGTTTTTCCATCATTTCTGGCTTAGCAAGAGATGCTGCACCAAATAAACCAACCGTATGATCGACAAAGACATAAGTAAAAAAAAGGGATAAGAAAACAATCATCATTCGTTGCAGTGATTTTAATGGTACTTTTTTTGACCAACTAATCACTGACCACCTACCAATGATTTTAGCTCGTCACACAATGATATTAAATAAGAATCAGTCATCCCAGAAACCATATCTGTTAACAATTGTAATTCTCGATAACGAATGGGCATTTCATTTTTAGGTGATTCAAAAACCCGACGATAATTTTCTGAAATTCGACCATAGGCAAATTTAGAAAAAGGCGTATTCCTCATCGATGCAGGATTCTCTTTATCCTCCCTGTCAGTAATTGAATACCACAACATATCCATTAGGTCTGCAACGGCATTATATCCTGTCAACTCAACCTTAAGCACCGTTTTATGTTGATAAGCATGTTTGTAATTAAATTGTTTCAACGTATCACAAAACACCTTTGCACGACTTCGGCTCATTAAATCCTTGATGGAATAACCTTTCTCATATTCTTCACGAAACTCAAGAAATACTTTGGTTATCTCCTGAACCATAATTGAAATGGCACAAACCCTAAACATTTGCATTGAAATATCATTGAGTTCAGCAGGAGCCAAGTCTTCTCGCCTATATTCAAAATATTTATTTTCTGACTGCTGACAGACAATATTAATAATGGGGTCATCTTTGCCCTCATGCTTTAAATAGGCAATGACATCAGTAAATGAAACCAATCCTTTCTTCACCGTATCTTCAGTATCACAAACAG
>JABHHM010000477.1 GCA_018671575.1 Methylococcales bacterium
GCAGAAAATAGAAATAATAATTTGATAGTGAATTGCCCAGACGATATTGGTAAAATCGAAAGTGATGAATTCAGATTGCGCCAGGTATTATTTAATCTACTTGGCAATGCTTGTAAATTTACCTCGAATGGCGATGTTATTTTAAACATCTATAAACAAGGTATTGACGAAGATGAATGTGTTTGTTTTGAAATCCGAGATACAGGTATTGGCATGAGTTCAAATCAGTTGAAGAAGTTGTTTCAGGCATTTTCACAGGCAGACGTGAGTATTTCTCGAAAATTTGGTGGAACGGGTCTTGGGTTAGTGATCAGTCACAAATTTTGCCAGTTAATGAAAGGTGATGTTTGTGTCAAAAGTGAATTGGGTGTGGGTTCAGTATTTACTGTTGGCTTGCCCGTTAAAGTACAGAGTTAAATAAGGAACAGGCATGAAATAATTTATTGTTCTTGGTTTTGTCTTTATGTTAGATTCAAGAGTCTGATTGAATAAAAGTAAGGCATAGTCGTTCTATTTCGAACCTTTATGATTGAAGATTATCTAAAGGTGAGATGAAGATAGAAGCAAGAACGGGAAGTTATTTCGTACTCATCCCTAAACTACTATTACGGAGATAATAACGTGTTAAATAAAATGATTTATATAAAGATTTTTCTTTTATTCCTATTTTTAGGTTTTAATCCTCATGTTTTTGCCGCTACGGTTGAAGCATCGGGTATGGGAGACACCAAAAGTATTGCTTTAACAGATGCTCTACGAAATGCAGTGAGTCAAGGAGCGGGTCTTAAATTAACATCAATGACAGCGGTTAAGAATTTTGAATTAGAGGCTGATAAAATTGTTTCTGGAACCAGTGGTATTGTTCGTACTTATAAAGTCATCAGAAGCAAAAGAGAAGAAGGGTTATATAATATAACGGTTAGGGCTGTGGTTGATAAAATACAAGCACAGAAAACCTTTCGACAATTTATGGAAGATACCAATACTCAAAAAATATTTCAAAAACAAACATTTGAAAACCGACGAGTTGCCGTGGTTTACAACCAGGATAGAATGGATAATTTAACAGAAGATTCAAAAGGCATTCAAACATTACTAACCCAACTCAGAGATCAACTGGCATCAAAAGGTTTTAGAGTGTTTATGCAAAAACAATTGCGAGCATTAAGGAATAGAGATAATTCAGGTATTTTGGATAAAAAAACCATCATCAATGCCGCTCGTGATGCAGGTGCAGAAGTTTTGGTCATGGTTCAATTAGAAGCAGGTAAAAGACAAGTTTCGGATGGTTACATTAATATTTGGGCTGACATGACCTTTGAAATGATTGAACCTGCGACAGCAGCTTTTATTGCTTCGGTTAACCAAAGAGGTAAAACCATTTCAAATGCGGGAAGTTATGCGATTGATGATGGTATTGCACGAATTGCGGTAAAATATGGCAAAGTGGCTGGAGATAAACTGATACAAAAAATAGTTGAATATTTGAGTGGTGCATCGCAAAAGTCTGTCACCGTGGTATTTAGGAATGTGGATGATGAAATTCAGGATGAAGCATTGGATATATTAGAAGGTGATTTAAGTTGGGAAGTCAATGTTCCTATGCAAACAGGCACCATGATGGAAGTAGAAATATTTGAAAAAGATTTAAGAACTGTTCGCAGAAAATTATCACGAGCACTCAGGAAAAAAGGCATTCGTTTAAAAAGAAGTATTGTCGGACATCGAATTATTTATGAGAGCAAATAAATCATGATATTTAACCTGTGGAATAAACAGGTAATCGTAACCTCATTTTTATTGTTACTGACTCAGCAGGTTCATGCAGAAATTATTGGTAGTGTGGATACTGTTTTTAAATTATTAGGCCCAGACAATAAAATCATCATTGAAGCTTTTGATGATCCTAAAATTTCAGGGGTTGCTTGCCATTTGGCAAGAGCAAAAAAAGGTGGTTTTAAAGGAGCTGTTGGGTTAGCAGAAGATCCATCAAATGCCTCGATTGCATGCCGCCAAATTGGACCCATTCAGATGACAGAGGAATTAAAAGACGGGGAAAAAGTTTTTACCAAAAGAGCTTCTGCATTGTTTAAAAAAATTAATGTGGTTAGGTTTTTTGATAAAAAACGTAATGTACTGATTTATTTGGTTTACAGTGATAAATTAATTGATGGAAGCCCTAAAAACTCTATCAGTACCGTACCGATAATGAAATGGAGATAAGGGACGATTCAAAATTAACCTTTACAATGACTCGAACTAACGCATAAGATTCGATAAATCTCGTTATTTAGGATCGTACTCAACCGTGATTTTATTACCACTCTCATTAAACGATACTTTTTCGCAGAGTGAAAATAGCAACGGAATACCTCGTCCAAAAGTCTTTTGATTGGCTGTTAGGGTTTTTTCATAATTTCGATGATCAAACCCAGAGCCACTGTCTTCTGCCGACATGATTAATTTATACTTATTTAAAGCTTGTTGATATTCAACGGCTAAAAAAATATAGCCAGTATTTAAATTCTCTAGCCTTTCTTCTTTTAAGTTATAAAATTCTTCAATACCTTCTGGGTTTTCTTTTATTTTAGAGTCTAAGCCTAGTACACCATGGTCTAATGCATTGTTATATAATTCGGCAATAATGGTATACAAATGTTGTTTACAAGACTCCAAGTCTTTGTTTTGGCTAATGATATTAATAACTGTTTTCATGGGATCCATCACTTTCATGCTATCGGCATAAAGTTTCCACTGAAAACTCCATTTAATCTGTTCAGAATTATTTGATACATCTTGCATAGATACTAACCATTTATTATATCAAGGGCATAAGGGGATGCGCAATAAATAAACATCCAACTAGCTTGTACCCAAAGGGCATAGCAATTTTTTTGTCCGC
>JABHHM010000453.1 GCA_018671575.1 Methylococcales bacterium
GTATAGTCGAACTACACAACTATTTTTGCAACAAAAAAGGCGGACAAAAAAACAAGCAAGTTGGATGTTTATTTATTGCGCATCCCCTTAGTAAACATTAGCCTTCATTAGCGGTTCAAAATAATTTATTACTTTGCCCAAAAGACATCATGTTCTTACAGAATCACAGTATAATTTTAGGAGTACAAAATGCCAAAAGCATGTGACGTTAAAAAAAATCAGGTCATCGAAATCAATAATCAACCCTACATTGTTAAAAATATTGAAGTACACAGCCCATCCTCCAGAGGAGCACAAACACTTTATAAAATGCTTTTTAATCAGCTAAAAACCCGACAAAAACATGAGCAGGCATTCAAAGGAGATGAGTTCATTAAAGAAGTCGATTTCTTCAAAAAGGAGGTACAATATTCCTATAATGATGGTGATTTTTTCACTTTTATGGACAATGAAGATTACAGTCAATACTCATTACCAAAAGAAGCATTAGATGATCAACTAGCCTATATTCCTGAAGGACTTGATGGAATCATAGCGTTATTTGTTGATGATGAGTTACTGGCCATTGAATTACCACAATCAGTTATCATGGAAGTCATTGATACATCTCCAGAAATCAAAGGTGCAAGTGCGACTGGCAGAACTAAGCCTGCAACATTATCCACGGGATTAGAGGTTCAAGTTCCCGAATACATAAAGATTGGGGAAAAACTTAAAATCAACACAGAAACAGGAAAATTCATGTGTCGAGGTTAACATTATTGTTTGACAGGTTTTTTCTGTAATTTTCGTTGCAAAGTTCGTCGATGCATATTTAGAGAACGTGCAGTAGCTGAAATATTACCATCATTTTCACTCAAAACTTTTTGCAAATGTTCCCATTCCAATCGTTTAACCGATGGAGGATGCTTCGGGATTTGTATTTCACTATCACCTGATGAATTTTCTAAAAAAGGCCTTATGATTTCATCTGTCTCTAACGGTTTGGTTAAATAATGAATAGCTCCCAACTTTATTGCCTCAACAGCCGTTGCAATACTGGCATAGCCTGTTAAAACAACAATTTTAATTACTGAATTTTGCTGAATCAGTTGCTCCACCACTTGTAGCCCTGACTCTTCACCAATGCGCAAATCCACAATGGCATAATGAGGCTGAAATATTGCTGACTTCTCTAAACACTCGGCAATACAATAGGCTACTTCCACCTCAAATTTTCGGCGCTTTAATGCTCTTGCCAACACTTGACAATAAACCTCATCATCATCAACAATGATTAATCTAGGAGCTTTTATCAATGTACGCCTCCATCAACTTGTAAACGAGCAATGGGTAGCTCTATGTGAGTGCACACACCTTGAATAACTCCTTCAAAGTCTTGCTGATTATGAAGTGATATTTCACCATTGAGTCGCTCAATGACAGCATGAGCAAGGTAAAGCCCCAATCCCATACCATGTTTTTTCGTCGAAACAAATTGCCCATTATTGTTTGACGATATTTGAGCTATCCCAGAACCAAAATCTATAATATCAACAAATATCATAACCTCATCCCATGAGGCCTTAAAAATAACCTGATCGGGAGAAGCATCAGCAGCATTATTTAATAAGCTAATTAAAGATTGAGTCAGTGTTTGCTCCGCTAAAATTTTATTTTGTTGTGAATTATTGGTTATCTCAACTTCAAGCAAAGTATTTTCACGCTGTTTTTTCCACTGCTTAATTACCGTCTCAAAATAATCGCTGATGGTAGTTTCGTGACCCGCATCAACTGCAAATTCTCCAGCACTTTTACGCAGTGTAGCCAGCGTATTTTTACATCGATTTATTTGTGTTGTTAAAATATTAATATCTTGATAAAACGCCCCATCATCTGAAGAAATTTTTGTCTGTTGAATTTCATCAGCAATGATAGCCATGGTTGTCAGTGGAGTCCCCAATTCATGCGCAACGCCAGCAGATAACGTACCTAAAGCAACAAGATGTTGGTCTCGCAATGTTTGTTCACGAGCCAAAGACAAGCGCCTTTCACTTGCCCTCAAATTTCTTGCAATTTCTACAACAAAATACGAAATCAGTAGCACACTCAATAAAAACCCTAACCACATACCAAAAACATGTAAATCAAAGGCAGATTGATGGTGATGTTCATTTTGAGCCTGATAAGTTAATAACACGAAACTATAACCTGTAACAGCCATAAAAGAAGTCAACCATGCCCAACGAGCGGGTAGCATAATTGACGCCATGATAACAGGTAACAAATAAAGAGATACAAAAGGATTTGACGCACCGCCACTATAATAAAGCAAGGCTGTTAGAGCAATAATATCAATAAAAAGCTGAACCCATAACGCAAAAACTGACAATAAATTAAACCAGAAAGCCATCAAAGTAATACCAATTAAAGACATTTCTATGATGAGCAATGTCGCCAAAGGCAATGACACCTGATAGAAATAATATGCAATGTGAATAACTAATAATTGCCCACAGATTGAAATACTGCGAATCAACAAAAGCCGTCTTAAATAGATTTGGTGGCTATGCTGTTCTTCAACATTTCCTAGAAGGTTGTCTGAGAACGTATCTTTTTTCCCAAACTGCATTAAAATCTGCCTCAAAATATTCATTTACACTCGTAAACTACGTTTTTTCATCAAATTTTGCCTTATTCTGACAAATATTTGCTTTCTCGGACAGTCGCCTAGTTTATCGTAATTAGTATTCATTATTTATCAAAATGACAAAAAAGTATTGTAAATTGGCAATTCACTGCCAATAAAATACAACATATTACCACAGATAAGGCAGTATTTGATTTTATGATTAAAATAACTCACAATGCATGAATATTCGAATAACTTGCCCATAAAAATCACATGATTTATACCGTTATTACCAAACCCACTCGATTATGCAACGCAGATTGCAATTTCTGTAGCTCCCCACCAGACGACAAACTTCTTTGGTCTTTTCAGGACTTTAAATTATTTTTTGACAATATTGAACCCGATTTAGCAGATTCAGGTTTTATCATTTGGCATGGCGGCGAACCCATGCTGCTGGGTCCTGATTTTTACCAACAATGCGCCGAATATGCTTGGCAAAAAAAGCCCAATTTAAGATTTTCCATGCAAACCAATTTATTGCTATACGATACCAATCGTTGGAAGCCGATTTTTGAAAATATTTTTCAGGGTTCAATTTCAACCAGTTATGAAACCTCAGTGGATGAACGAACACTCAATGGTGATCCCATTGCTTATAAAAAACGCTTTGAAAGAAAATTAAAAGAAGTGATTGATGATGGATTTCGTCCCATGGTTATTTCCACTTACACCACAGAAAATGCAGATCAGGCAAAGGAAATGTATAACCTCAGCTTAGGTTATGGTGACAAAGCTTTTCCATTGAGATTTAATTACCGTTATCCAGCAGGACGGGAAAGTGATCAGGGAGAGAGAATTTCACCAAAACACTATGGTGAATTGCTCGTTGAATTATATAATCGCTGGATTCAAAACCCACCTGTATTCACCATCACCCCATTAGATCAAATGCTCAAAAAAGTCATTGGGGAAGAAACCCAACGTTGCCCATGGACACGTCATTGTGGCGGACATTTTCTAGGTATAGAACCCAATGGAGATACCTACAATTGTGCTGATTTTGCAGACTTGAATGACCCCCATTATCGCATGGGAAATTTATTCAAAGATAACTACAAAAAAATCAACACTTCTTACGCCATGAGATTAATGCGTCGTCGCCGAACTCATTTACCTTTCGACTGCACTCAATGCCGTCACTTCAATGAATGCGAAGGGGGATGTATGAGAGACGCTGTTTTATATCATCATGGTTTGGGTGGAAAATTTCATTATTGTGAATCCTGGATGATGGTTTTTGATCGTATAAAAAACTCTATTCAAACGGGTGAAGCCGACCAGGTCATTGCTAAATATGGCATTGACCCCAATCTGGTACGAAAAAAACTGGCAGCATAATGTTATCTGTTTACTTAAAACCCACCAATTATTGTGCAATTAACTGCGATCATTGCTATTTACCACTGCCCACTCGCCAAAATAAAGACCGCATGTCTTTAAGCACCTTACAAAATACAGCAAAATTTCTGGCACAAATGATGGAAAAATTTAAACATCAGCACTGCCACATTATCTGGCACGGAGGCGAACCACTCAACATGCCAACTGACTGGTATTGGCAGGCAGGTGAAATACTCGATAAAATCATACCCAATCACAGTGAATCCATGCAAACCTCATTACTGGCATTTCGACAAGATATTGTTGAATTAGTGCATCAACGATTTGCCAGCGAATTAGGTTCCAGTATGGATTTTTCCTTAAGAAAGCTTAATAATGAAGCCCATTTGTATCAACAACGTTGGCTGGACAAAGTTAAACTGGCTCGATCGGAGAAGATAGAAATCATTCCAGGTGTAGTTCCAGGCAAACAAGATATTAATCATGCAGAAAAAATTGTCTCATGGTTTATAAAACACCAATTTATGCAATTCAATTTTGAACGGTTTAACAGTTTTGGGCAAATTTTACCCGACCGTCCCAGCAATAAACAACATGCTCATTTTCTGACTTCATTATTTGACAACTTAATGAGTCGTTTTAAAAACAACAAACCAACACCTTTGGTCGGCATTATTACATCGGCTATTCGTGGCGTTTTATATCAAAATCCTGGTGATCGTTGGGGTGGACGTTGCCAATCAGACTTTATTGTCATTGAACCAGATGGCTCATTAAACAATTGCCCTGACAAATCATCTTTTGAAAAACCCATGTCAAACAGCAATCAAAGCACAAATAAATTCATCTCCGCTCCTTTGCGACGACAATGGATACAAATTCAAACACTAACTCACAAAACACCTGATTGTGCAGATTGCAATTATTATAATTGGTGCAAATCTGGTTGCCCTATCACGCCACATGAAGAAGAATGTGCTGGCTATTACAGCTTTTTAAATCATATTAAACATTTTTCAAAACAGCCTGATGGACTAAACTACTTAGAAGGCTATTTAAATTTGAGGAAACTCCAGTGAATGATAAAAAACAAATAATTATTTCAACTTCCATGATGCTAACCATGGTGCAAGCAATGGCTTCTGTCGGTGAACAAACCATAGAAATCCCCTCACAACCACCCGTGTCAGATGAAATTAATCAGGCGGTTAAAAATGCACTGGAAAAAAAAGCAGTACGTGATCAAGTCAACGCCATGTTCGACGCATTAACCTCACATTACACTGAAAATGGTCAAAGCTTGCAACAACGCTACGGCATTCCAACCTCCATGCAATTGGCATCAAACAATGACTCAACCAACGCAGGCGGTAACGGCGGAGCAACATCCTGTTACAGTAATTGCCATGGAAATTGTCATGGCAACTGCCATGGATCAAGGGGATGGAGATGATCAACCTGAGTGAAATCCTGGCACTAGCAGAAACTGAAATTAATGACACTTATTATCAAGTGACCGTTGATGAAGAATCATATAGCCCACCCAATAATTTGAAATGTATTGGTGTTATCGCTCAATTCGATGATGGAGAACTGGCACTCAACGTTCTTGATTTGATTATCGCCTACACCTTGTCTGACATTGAAGTGATTTTAGAAATTCCTGCTGAAATTGATGATTTCGATGAAAAATATCTGGTATCAATTGCAGCCAATGCCGATTTTTCATTGTCTTTATGGGCTCCTAAAAATACTGATAAAGAAGCCAAAAACAAATATTTTAAACGATTAAAAGCGTTCACCCAGGCCTATTTCCAACAATCAAATTTAAGTAAATTTATTTATCCTATTTCAAGTTTCTTAGAATATTTGGCAATGGAATGTATTGATGCCAATTCTGTGAAAAATTATAAACCTGCCAGCCCTTACATCATTAACACTTTTGACTCACCAATATCTAAAGAATTTGCTGACGAATTAAAAGCAGTGATACGTGAAGAAGTTTATCAAATTTTTAATGGAGAAGAAGCCTATTGTAACTTCACCAAAACATTGGCACACGGCATTTATAAACAGGCTGAAAATAATTTACAAGACCTGGTTACAGACACACAACCTCCCATCAGTGAATGAGCCAACAATATTTTTCCCTACATATCCGCATGACACATCACTGCAATGCGGATTGTAATTATTGTTCATCATTCCAGCACAACACATCAAAACACATGAATTTTGAAGACTTTAAAACCAGTCTTCACTCAATAGCCGATATTTTTCAACGCTACAAACTCGATGGTGGCCATTTAACCATCCAATATGTCGGTGGAGAAATCTTAACCTTACCTCAAAAAGAATTTGAAAACTGCGTGCATTTTGCCCGCCAATTCTTTAGCAACAGCTTTTCTCAAATAATTGATGGCGTTCAAACCAATTTAATTGGCTCTAATCAACGAATAGATCAGCTGATTGACTTATTTGGAAAACGAATTGGTACATCTGTTGACCACTTTTCCAATGCTCGAACATTGGCTGGGAACCCTGACAAATATAGAAATTCTTTTCAAACCCAACACCAAAGAATATCAAAGCAAGGACAATCTATCCCAGCTATTGTCGTGGTAGACAATCAAACAATCGACAAACTCGAACATGAAATCCTCATTGCCAACCATAATCATTATAACTTGACTCTCAGAATTGCTTTTCCAGGTGGAAAACCAATCAACAATACTAACCTGGAAAAACTACAAAATAAATATGGCCAACTTTTTGATGAATGGATAATGCAACAACAAATTACCATCGAACCCTTTTTTCATCTTTTGGTACAACGCTTGTCAACCCATCACCAACATCACACCTTAAATAGGCAAACCTCAGGCTGCCCGTTTCAAAATGATTGCGCTAAACGCTCACTCAATTTAGAACCTAATGGTGATCTTTATTTATGCCTGGATATGGCGGACAGTGGATTAGTGCCTCTTGGCAACACCCTTCGAAATGAATTCGACCATTCACAATGGAGATATTTACAATCCCGTAGCTGGAAAATAGACTCCGTATGTAAACAGTGCGATTACTTCGAAGCTTGCCAAGGAGGCTGTATGGCAGAATCACTTTGGCATCATCAGACAATAAATACACGAAGTGAATTTTGTTTAATATGGAAAGAGTTATTCAAACGAATTGACCGATCGATTGATCATTTTGGCATAAAAAATATCAGTCACTGGGTAAACACATTACAAACATGATGCCCTGAACTGAATTATTTAACCATAAAGAAAACTTCAGAAACGGGAAGTTTAAGGATGATTCAAAAATAACCTTTACAATTTGCAAAATAATTTTGTTCACAAGCAAGGCACGGAAACTGGTGCATAGCCGAACTATGAAACTGTTCGATCACACCGTCTGAGTAAAGGATTAGATGAGATTTACCGAATTTTATGCGTTAGTGCGAGCACATGTAAGGTTTATTTTGAATCACACCTTATTTCATGCTCGCCCCTAATCAACTATCTAAGGCAACTCGCAATAAATAAACCACCCATCTTACTGGCCTTTTTGTTCGTCTTCTTTGCCA
>JABHHM010000240.1 GCA_018671575.1 Methylococcales bacterium
ATAGAATTATTTGAAAATATTTGTCAACGAGAACGCTGTCCATTTGCCATTTTAGGCGAAGCCACAGAAGAAAAAGCCATCAAATTACACGACAATACCTTTAAAAATGCTCCCATTGATTTACCATCCTCCTTATTATTTGGTAAGCCACCCAAGATATTGAAAAATGTTGAATCAGTCAATAAAACACAGCCAGCCATCAAACTGGATGACATCAATATTTTAGAAGCCGCCAAACGTGTTCTAAGCCTACCCACCGTTGCCGACAAAACATTCTTAATCACCATTGGAGATCGAACCGTGACAGGCTTAGTTCATCGTGACCAAATGGTTGGCCCATGGCAAATACCTGTGGCAGATGTTGCTGTAACTTGCTCTGGTTTTCATGACTATTGTGGTGAAGCCATGGCAATGGGGGAAAGAACACCTGTCGCATTACTCAACCCTGCGGCATCAGGTCGTTTGGCCGTTGGGGAAGCCATTTTAAATATAGCCGCAAGTAACATCAAACAACTTAACAACATCAAACTCTCGGCTAACTGGATGGCGGCTGTCGGTCATCCAGGTGAAGATGTCGCATTATATGAAACCGTTAAAGCACTCGGTATGGAACTTTGCCCTGAACTCGAAATAGCCATTCCCGTGGGTAAAGATTCCATGTCAATGAAAACAGTTTGGCAACACCAAGATGAACAACGCTCTGTCACCGCCCCCTTGTCTTTAATTATTACCGCATTTTCACCCATTACTGATGTTAGAAAAACCCTAACTCCACAATTAAAAACAGACATTGGTGAAACCACATTAATACTAATCGACTTAGGCTCTGCTAAAAATCGCCTAGGAGCCTCTGCTCTTGCTCAAGTCACCAATCAAATCGGTGATACCACCGCAGATTTAGACAATGCAGACTTATTAAAATTCTGTTTTAGGGCCATCCAACAACTCAATCAAAAAAACCTGATAAAAGCCTATCATGACCGTTCAGATGGTGGTCTATTCGTCACCCTTTGTGAAATGGCATTTGCAGGACATTGTGGCATTGACATCGAATTAGAATCAACCTGTACTCAGCCTCTCAACGGACTATTTGCCGAAGAATTGGGTTGTGTCATTCAAATTCAACAAACTGATCGGAATGATGTTTTAAATATTCTCAAAGCAAACAATCTGGAAGCCAACAGCCATATTATTGGTCAACTCAATGATGATGATCAAATTACACTAAACTATAAAAACAAAACCATTTTATCTACTAGCCGTACAGAACTACAACAAACTTGGTCGTCAACCAGCCATCAAATGCAATGTTTAAGAGACAATGCCGACTGTGTTAAACAGGAATATCAAAATATTTCACTCGATAACCCAGGCATACAGTGTCATGTCACATTCGACACTGCTGAAAATATCACAGCACCCTATATTAATTTAGAAAGCAAACCCGACATTGCTGTTTTACGAGAACAAGGCGTTAACGGACAGCTTGAAATGGCGGCTGCTTTTGACCGAGCAGGTTTTAATTGTTTCGACGTTCATATGAGTGACTTACTTTCAGGCCGCTATTCATTGGACAAATTCAAAGGCATTGTCGCTTGTGGTGGTTTTTCATATGGTGATGTTTTGGGTGCGGGACAAGGTTGGGCAAAAACCATTCTTTACAACGAAACTTTAAAATCAATGTTTGAACGTTTTTTTCAACGTTCTGATAGTTTTGGCTTAGGCGTTTGCAATGGTTGTCAAATGATGTCTCAATTACAAACACTCATTCCTGGCACAGAACAGTGGCCAACATTTGCCCGTAACCGTTCCGAGCAATTTGAAGCCCGTTTTTCACTGGTTGAAATTCAGCCCTCAAACTCAATCTTTTTTAAAGACATGGCTGGTTGTCGAATCCCCATTGCCGTTGCTCATGGAGAAGGACGAGTCATGACGGGCAATCAACCTTTAAATCCAGCCAATATCACATTGCGCTACATTGACCATACGGGCAATGCAACAGAGCGCTACCCATACAATCCCAATGGATCCGCCGACGGTGTCACGGGTCTAACCAATCAAGATGGACGTTTCACCATCATGATGCCACACCCAGAACGTGTTTTTAGAACCGTTCAACACTCATGGCATCCAGAAGATTGGAATGAAGATGCACCTTGGTTAAGGTTTTTTAGAAATGCCCGTGTCTGGGTGGATTAATTTCAAAAATTTTGTGAACACGCTCACAAAATAACAATCTCATACTTTAGGAATCTAATTATTTTCCGTCATAAAGGTTATACCGCAAGGCTATAAGTTTCATTTGAGCAGATACGTTGCTCAACTCAACTTTAACTTTTATATTTTTTAACGGAGAATAATCGATGAATACTCAAACAAGTCCTATTAAAACAATTGTTTTTACTCTTCTTTATTCGATGGTTATCATTGCTGGCTCTAAGCTTTCAGAGACCCCCAAAGACCCCGAAACAAAACAAAAGCCACAATATGCAAAAGAACAATTTAGAATTGGAAAAAATAGCATCGAAATGAGTCATTTAGGCATTCATTATTTAAAAAATCATCAATCTTCTAAAATAATTTCTGGTAAACATGAAGCCTAACGCTTAACAGCCACCCAGTTTTTAATCTTTTCGGTTAGCATATATTCAACAGGCACAATTAACAGAGTCAATAATGTTGCACACGACAATCCTGTCACAAAAGCTGTTGCCATGGGAGACCAGGAAATAGATTTGTGAGGAATCCCTATTGCCATCGGAAGCAGACCTAACATTGTTGTAAGTGTGGTAATCAATACAGGTCTCATTCTGGCGGCACAAGCTTCATTAATGGCTTCTCTGAGCGCTTTACCATGGGTTCTTCTGACATTAATGAAATCAATCAATATCAGACAGTCATTAACCGCAACACCCGATAACCCCACCACTGCCAAAAAACTACCCACAGTAAAAGTAGACTGGGTAACAAACATTCCTAACACCACACCAATGAATGCAAAAACAATGGCTGAAATGATGATTAAAGGTTGAATATAATCATTAAATTGCAATGTCAGTACCATATAAATACCAAATACAGCAATAAAAAAAGCAAAAACTAATGAACTGTATGCTCGGTTAGTGGTTTCAAATTCCCCACCAAAAATAACTGAAACACCAGGATGCTGGTCTCGTATGGTTTTATAATATTGTTTAATCAGTTTTTGTACTCGGATGACGGACAATCCAGAGCCTTCCTTGATATCTGACTTAATGGTAATGGTCGGTTTACCGTTATAGCGACTACGCACGCTCGGTTCAACACGATATTTCAATTCAGCAACATCTCGTAAAAAAATGGGAGATACACTGTGTTCAACAATGGGAATATCTAACACATCGGAAGGTTCTTTGATCCCTTTGCCCGTATAATTATTCTTATCATCTAGGCGAGCAATTCTGACTATTAGATCAATTTCTTCGTCTTTAGTGCGAAACTCCCCGACATATTGACCATTCAATAGTCCTGCAATCACCTGAGTCACATCACCTGGTGTCAAGCCATACTCATACGTCACTTCTGCTAATGGTTGATACTTAACCACTTTCTGTAAATGAGCACGATTATCCTCTAAATCAACCAAGTCTTTAAATTCACTCTCTTTTTCAATGTAACCCATTATTTTTTCAGTGACCTGATGAGCATCTTCTAATCGGCTTGCCGACACTTTAATATTAATTGCTTTGCCCGTTGGCGGTCCTGTGTTCTCAGCAAAAACTCGAATAACAGGTTTGATGGTTGGATCATTAAAGTGCTGTACGATGTATTCATTTAATTTTTTCCGAATAAAGACCAGATGTTGCGTGGCATCATTATTCACATTTTCAGGAAACTCCTGCTTGGCTTCTTCTGGCAATGTCACAATGATTTGCCCATAATGATGTCCATTATGCTGCATATAATCTTCATCTTCCATGACCCCCGCAGCCCCCGAAGTGGAGAGTGCCTGTTTGGTTCCGTAAGACATAATGACTTCAGACAACTTTTTAACCACTTCATCTGTTTGTTCAACATTCGCTCCCGTTGGCAAAGTAATGGCAACATGATAACGAAAAACACTACCAGGAAAAAAATCTACTTTTAATAATGGCGCAACACCAGAAACAGACAAACCCAACAATGTTAAGGAAAAAAAGAATAAGGCAAAAACGCTCAATAATGTTTTAATTTGATGAGCCAGTAAAATATCCAGTATTTTAAAATAAGCATTCCATAATTTTGCAAAAACACCTGTTTTCAAATGCTGGTAGGGATCATCATTAATCGTTTGATGTTGACCAATATTTTGCAAAGTTTTCTTTGAAGTCCAGTCTTTCACGTGAATAGGCAATATGAACAAAGCTTCAAACAATGAAGCCAATAATGCATAAGTCACCGCTTTGGGGATTACACTGAAAAAATCCCCCGTTGTTCCCGTCATGATTAACATGGGAATAAAAGCCAAAATAGTGGTCACTGAAGAGGTAATAATTGGTAACATGATTTCTGAAACACCATCAATAATCGCCTCATTGATTTTTTTACCCATTTCGAGATGTCGATGAATATTTTCCAAAGCAATAATGGCATCGTCCACTATGATTCCTGAAACCAGCACAAATGAAAACAAACTAATGGTATTGATTGATTGACCTGTATATTTCACCAAAATCAGGCAAACCAAAAAAGAAAACGGAATTCCCACCGCCGTAATCATGGCATTGCTAAACCCGAGTGTTATCCAAAGCACAATGACAACCAGGCAAATACCCAGAGCCAGATTGCCACCCAGAGTATTAATTGAATCATGGATTTCAATGGTGGAATCATGAGTATAAGCAATACTGATGGCATCCTGCTGATGATCCACAACAAAATCTGCCGATATCTGTTGCACCCGTTCTGCAATGCTGATCGAATTACCCTCAGTTTCTTTTAAAACCCTTAACTGAATGGTATTATTTCCATTCACGGAAGCCATGATTTCTGGCATTCGATGACTGACTTTGGCACTACTCACCACATCACGAATGCGAATAAAATTGCCGTCACCATCACGCCTGACAACCACATCCAATACTGATTCCTGAGATGATAATCGACTACCTGCATCCAGCATATATTCAATATTGCCACTTTGCAGACGACCAGTTGGAATTTTAGTGTTAGCAGACTTCACCGCATTAACTGCCTGCTGAAAAGTAATACCATGCTTCCTTAATTTTTGATGATCCAGCGAGACATGGAATTCATTTTTGTAATGACCAGAAATACCGATATCTTTGACAAAAGCAATGGATTTTAGACGTGTTTTTAATTCATCGGCCAATAATTTCAGGCTACGATTGGGTAAATCTCCCGCAATATTGACAATGATAACAGGCATCCAAACCTGAGTATCAATATAGGTATAAATAGACTCATCAGCATCTTTTGGTAGCTCACTTCTGATATTTTGAATTTTAAATCTGATTTCATCATAAAGTTTTCGATAGTCGGTATCGTCTATAAATTTCACTTGAACAGTAGAATAATTACGACTGGAGGTTGAACGCACATATTCGATATTTTCAATACCATTCAGTGCCTTTTCAATTTTTCTTGAAATCAGGTTTTCTATGTCATCCGCAGAAGCACCATAATAAACGGTTGTAATATAAACCTCTCCCATATCAACGGGAGGCATATTTTCAACAGGATTGGTCATTAAGCTATAAACACCTGTTACCATCAACAAGATAAAAACCACATTAAAAAAGACAACCCGCTTTAATGAAAACTCGATGATCGATTTCATGTCTTACTCACTTTTTGTTGTACGGATTAAAATTTTCATTCCAACTTTCAGTCTTTGACATTCCAAACCAATATTACTGGTTCTTACTGAAAAACTAACCAATTTAAAGGTTATTGGACTATTTCCCTAGTTTTAAGCTATTCTTAAAAAATAAATCTGATTTACTCATATGTAATTTAAAGTAAATGGCTAAATAATGCAGTATAATTTTAAATGGGATCCAAACAAGGCAAAAAGTAATATCCGAAAACATGGAATAAGCTTTGAAGAAGCGAGTAATATTTTTAAAGACCCTTTGATGCTGACCTTATTCGATGAATCACATAGTGAAAGAGACAAAGAACGCTGGATCACTTTAGGGAAAATAAATTTTTCCAAATATGTTGTGGTTTCTCACGCTTATTTAGATGAAGAAAGTAACACCATAACCATTCGAATAATTTCAGCCAGACCCGCTTCTAAAGCAGAAACCAGACAATATGAAGAGTATCAGTGATATGAAACAAGAATATGATTTTTCTAAAGCAGAACGAGGTAAATTTTATCATCCTGATGCCAAAATGAATCTCCCCATCTACCTAGATGACGAAGTTAAAAA
Organism: Methylococcales bacterium; assembly: GCA_018671575.1. Classification (GTDB taxonomy): domain Bacteria; phylum Pseudomonadota; class Gammaproteobacteria; order JABHGC01; family JABHGC01; genus JABHHM01. Next base: position 6,417 of record JABHHM010000240.1, read on the forward strand.
CTATCTTGAAAAACGAGCAAACGCCAAAGGTGTTGGGCTTGGAGAAATAGTTAATGATCTATTAAAAAAAGATATAGCCTTAATTAAAGGGCTTAAATAAATAGGCTGCCAACTTAGGTAACTCGCAACAAATAAACTACCCATCTTACTTGCTATTTTGTTGTACGGATTAAAATTTTTATTCCAACTTTCAGCCTCTGGTCTTCCGCAACGATAAAATGATCAGTTGTTTCACCTAAAATCAACAAAGGAATTGATTCACCTGTTGATACAATCGTCACCCTTGGGTTTTCATAACGGTTGGATACGGCAGACTTTGTAATTAACAGCCCTTCTGTTTTTATTTGTAACGGCAATTCAAAACGTAATCCACCACGCTGTTCAGACAATGGGTTAATGATATCCAATTTAATATTGAGCTTTCGGGTGTCTTCATTAAACTCTGGGTTAACCCATCTCAAGCGACTATCCACTGATTGATTTTCAAGACGGGCTTTAAAGATAGCTGGTAATTGTTTGATGACAGCCAGCTCACTACTTGACACAGCCAACGGAACAACCAATTTTTGGTAATCTGACAATCTGGCAAGTGGATGACCTGGCTGAATGTATTCACCCACCTCCACTTTCCTTTCCGTCACCACCCAACCATCTGGAGCAAGAATTAAATACCTACTTTTTCGCTCTTGCAATTCAGCTAAAGTCAATTGCAATGACTTTTGTTGTTGTAACGTCTGCCTTAATTCAAATCGGGCATGGTCTAATTGTTGTAACGCCTCATCCAGTTGTTTTTCAGCAGCTTTACCTTCGGTATTGAGTAACTTTATTCTTCGATATTCCTTACCCAAAAAAGTAATTTTTGACTGTATTTGCAATACATTGATATCGAGTTTTTTGATGGAAACTTTAGTCTTTTTAATCTCAAATTTAATAAATGTAGTATCCATTTCAATGAATGGTTTTTTAACAATATGTTCACCCACATCATAATTAATCTGCATAATTTTGGCAGAAATTTCAGCCGACAAAATCATATTTCTATTAGCACGAGTGTAACCATACAGCCGAATTTCTTTATGTGCCTGTTGAATTAAAGAAAAAGATTCTGCCTGAGGTGATAAGGATATGACCGTCAATAAAATTAACAGCATGACATTACCCAAACAGGTCGATTTTTTCTGATGCTCTGAATTCATTGAGTCTCATCCTTAATTGATATTTTTCTTTTTTATATGGTTTAGAGAAATATCCTTTATTTATGATATAAAATCAAATCATTCCAAACATTGCACTTTCAAGCAATCTACTAGAAGGTTGTCCGAGAACTTACATTTTCGTCAAATTTAAGGTATAAAATTGTCGAAAAATCACAGTTTACGTGTGTAAATGAGTATTTTGATACCATTTTGCCTCGGTGTCCCCTTGAGAGGTGAACGCAGAGTTGGTGGAAAGATGAGTTCTCGGACAACCTCCTAGGAGGCTGTCCGAAAACGCATCTTTCCTCCAGAACTGCGTTAAAATTTGGCTCAAAATGCTCATTTACACCAGTAAACTGCGCTTTTTCGCTAAATATTGCCTTGTTTTGGAGAAAATCTGCATTCTCGGACAACCTCCTAGCCATTACAAACAATTAGACTACACTTTAGGTTATTCAGATTTCACCAAAGGAATAACAATGCCCATCATTGAAATAATATTAGCCATCATTTGTTTATTTTTATTGATCTATTTCTCAGGCTATCTGATCCCAGAAAATTATTCGGCCAAATCATCGGTTGTCATTGAATCTGAACTCAAAAAGGCTTGGGATTACATCACTGATTTTAAAAATATTGCAGAATGGTCAGAACCCGTCGAATCTATTGAAGTTCTAAATGACCCTAAAAAAAATGGCGATAACGGCAATCTTACTTGGATGGAACATTACAAAACATTTTCCTTAAAATTGGAGGTTCTGGATCATATTGATTATGACTATGTGAAAATTCATATGATGGAGCCTGATTTTGTAGAAGGTACAATCTGGCTGATGAAGTATCGACAAATAGCTGACAACAAAACCCAAATAACCATTGATGCAACGGGAAAAATCAAAAACCCTTTTTTCAGGCTAACCAGCAAACTACTTGGTAATTACGATAAAACCACCAATATGATGTTAAATGAAATAGCCAAAATATATAAGTAGACAATTCTATGACTGATAAAAACTGGGCACGTAATTACGCCATACTTTGGCAAGGTCAATTTGTCAGCATCTTAGGTACTCATGCGTATATGATTGCCGTCATGTTTTGGATTAAACAGAATACAGGCTCGGCAACACTATTAGGTTTGATTATGATGATTGCCAACTTTCCTGCATTGATTATGGGGGTTTTTGGTGGTGCCATTGCTGATCGTTTTAATCGAAAAAAAATAATCATCGCAATGGATATGGTTAATGGTATTTCGGTACTCTCATTAGCCGCTGTTATGTTTTACATCCCTGATCAACACAGTTTTATTTTGGTTTACATCACCCTTATTACCATGATTCTCGCCATATCAGGCAGTATTTTTAAACCCGCTATTTTAGCCGCCATTCCCGACATGGTACCCAAAGATAAATTAGACACAGCCAATGCAGCCAGTCAAGCAGGTCAACAATTTGCTCAAATGATTGGCAGTGGTGCTGGTGGTATATTATTCAGAATACTGGGCGCTCCTGTCTTGTTATTAATCGATGGTTGTACTTATTTATTTTCTGCCTTCAGTGAATCATTTGTTGAGATGCCCCAGGAAAAAAAAGCAGAGACTGAAATAAAAAAAACATTTTCTCAATTATTTAAAACATTTTTAAGCGACACCAAAGAAGGCTTTCACTATTTAGTCAATAAACATGGCATGAAAGAATTTTTTATTCTGGGAGGAACCATCAACTTTTTGGTGATTCCTTGTACCATTTTGTTGCCATTTTATATTGAAGATTATTTGAATTTAAAAACAGACTGGTATGGATTCATCATCACCGCATTTACCATTGGAACCATGTTAGGCTTTATCTTTGCAGGCGTAATCGTACTACAAAAAAGAAAGAAAAAAATTGCCATATTTATCTCATTATTAGGTACTGCATTATTTATCTGCTCCATGGGTTTAACCAAAAATGCATATGTTGTTTTATTCATTATGGTTGGCATCGGCGCTTTAAATGGTTATTTAGGTGTATTGATATTAGGCATCATCCAGACCAATACCGAATCATCTATGCGTGGTCGAATATTTGGTTTATTAGGCACATTAACAGGCGGACTGACACCTTTAGGAATGGGACTCTCTGGAATAATATTTGATTTATTGGACCATTCAATTCCGACCATTTACATTGGCACAGGAATGATTTTATTGGTGATATCGATGATTATTTATTTCAACAAAGACTTTCATAAAATACTAGATAATTGATCATCAAAGTCATTGAATCAGATGTAAATAATAGTATAAATAATTTTATTTACTGAAAAAAAGTATAATGTGACAAACATCACAGACCCTTTTACAAAAACACTCTAAACTTCATTTCAAGTTAAAGCTTTTCACAATTTTTTTTAATTTTTAATTTTTTTATTTAGGAGATATATAATGTCATTCGATGATTCAACTTCAAGTGTAGGCGTAAACCAATCTGGAAAATCTGGCGGAGACGCTGCTGGTTATGCGGGAGCTGGTGCTGGAGCAATGGGCGGTAGCGCTGGTGGATATGGTGTAGGTCAAGATGTTGGTGCTGGCGCTGGGTTAGGTGTTGGTGGTGATGCTGGCGCTGCTGCTGGTGCAACAGGTGCTTCTGCTGGTGATGCAACTGATAACACCTCTATCGGTTCTATCAACGTTAGTGCATAAAATTCACTTCGAATTTTAAGTTCAAATGTATTAAAAGCTGGTAATCGTAAGATTATCGGCTTTTTTTATGTCTTTTCTGAAACCCCATTTAAACACGGTACATTAGGGGAAGCGAAATAAATAAATGACCAAATTGCGCAGGATTTTTTGTTCGCCTTTGAGGCGCAAAAATAGGCGTATAGTCGAACTATACAACTATTTTTGCAACAAAAAAGGTGGACAAAAAAATTGCTATGCCCTTTGGGTACAAGCA
>JABHHM010000492.1 GCA_018671575.1 Methylococcales bacterium
CCCATTTTGACTGATTCAGGTGGATTTCAAGTCTATAGCCTTGGAAAAATGCGGAAATTATCTGAAAAAGGTGTGTTATTTCAATCCCCCATCAATGGTGATAAAATTTTTCTGGGTCCAGAAGAGTCCATGCAAGTTCAAATGGCACTGGGGTCTGATATTGCAATGATTTTTGATGAATGCACACCCTATCCTGTTGAAAAAAAGATTGCTGAAGAATCCATGCAACTCTCTTTAAGATGGGCACAGCGCAGTAAAGTAGCCTTTGAATCTTCAAAGAATGCACTTTTCGGTATTGTGCAAGGTGGTATTTTTCCTGATTTACGCCAGCAATCAATTGATGGGCTAATAGATATTGGCTTTGATGGTTATGCCGTTGGCGGTTTATCAGTCGGCGAACCCATTAATGAACGATGCATGGTATTAGACCACGTTATTCCAGCCATTCCTGACAATAAACCACGTTATCTAATGGGCGTAGGCACCCCTGAAGACATTGTAGAGTCTGTGGCGCGAGGCATTGATATGTTTGACTGTGTGATGCCGACACGAAATGCCAGAAATGGGCATTTATTCACCCGTTTTGGTGACATCAGAATCAAACAAAGTTGTTACAAAACAGACATAACCCCATTAGATGAAACTTGTGGCTGTTATACCTGTCAACACTATTCACGGGCATATTTAAATCACTTATTTAAGTGCGGTGAAATTTTAAGTGCTCGTTTAAACAGTATTCATAACCTATTTTATTACCAACAACTCATGAGAGAAATCAGAGAAGCCATTAAACAACAACAATTTTCAGACTTTATTAAGAACTTCTATGAAAATCGTCAAGTTATGGCATAATACACGTTTTTTGTACGCATTTATTTTTTAGGGAGACACTCCATGGATTTTTTTATCTCAAACGCATTAGCTGCTCCAGCAGGGCCACCAGAAGCCAGCCCAGTACCATTAGTTATGTTAATTTTAATGGTCGTCTTTTTTTACTTTGTCGCCATTCGACCACAATCCAAGAAAGCCAAGGAACACAAAAGCATGGTTGAATCTCTTGCTAAAGGTGATGAAGCCGTCACCAATGGCGGATTATTGGGGAAAATCACCAAAGTAGGCGATTCATTTTTAGAACTAGAAATTTCTAAAGGTGTTGAAATTAAAGTTCAGAAACATGCCATTGCGAATTTAATGCCGAAAGGGACGATTAAAAGCATTTAATGTAATAAATTTGAGCCACAAATAAACACAGACGATGTCAATAATGAGTATCCTGTCTCTGTCTATTTGTGCTCATCTCCTAGGAGGCTGTCCGAGAATGCAAACTTTTAAAAATTAACCACAATATACAGTGTATTATCAAGTAATAAAACGCAATATGTTGCGGTGTAAATTTCACAAACTCTATTTTCGGACAGCCTCCTAGGAGGCTGTCCGAAAACTCATCTTTCCGTCAAGTCAAGACATAAAATTGTCGAAAAAGCACAGTTTACGTGTGTAAACTGCCTTTTCCACTAAATTTTGTCTTATTCTGGAGAAAATCTGTGTTCTCTGACAGCCTCCTAGCTAAAAATCAGTTTTGTATATTATTTTTGTTTTGAAAACAGACCTGAACGCGCTAATTCTTCGTCAAAACCAAAATAGTCGAGGTTTTTCATTCGCTGGGGATACAATATTCCATCAAGATGATCCAGCTCATGCTGAATCACTCTGGCATGGAAACCCTCTGCATTTCCCTTTATTTCTTCTCCAAATTCATTTTTTGCCTGATACTCAATCCGAGTATAACGTGAAACCAAGCCTCTCATACCTGGTACGCTCAAACACCCCTCCCAACCATCTTCCATTTCATCTGATAAAGGCTGAATAACAGGATTAATTAAAACCTGCTTAGGAACAACGGATTCATCGGGATATCTTTCATTTTCTTCAAAACCTAAAACGATTAATCGAACACTGAAACCAATTTGAGGAGCCGCCAAACCAACACCTTGAGATACTTCCATTGTTTCCCACATATCATTAATCAATGTTGCTAAGCCAGGGTCAGTAAAATTATCAATCGGTTTAGCGACCAATTTTAATAGTGAATCCCCCATTCTTAACACCTGGTGTACTGACATTTAAACTCCTTATGATTGATATAAATCAATTAAATCTACATAAAAGCCAATGAGTCTATTTTTTTGAGAAAAAACTGACTGGTTCAATTAGACTGTAGGTAACACTCATATTTATACTTGCAGACTAATTTTTTAGATAATTAATTATTAATGATGAATTTTATAAATAAAATGAAAGGCGTAACCAACAGCCCTCCACTCGTCCCAATTTCAGAAGTTATTTGGTCATGGATCGGAGGATTTTTTGGCATAGCAAGTGTAGCTTACCTCAATCAACTCTATTTTACAGACAATGATTTGATATTTATCATCGGCTCATTTGGTGCTTCGGCTGTTTTAATTTATGGTGCGCCCAACGTACCTTACGCACAACCTAGAAATTTAGTCGGTGGACATTTTATTTCGGCCTTAATTGGCGTTACTTTTTTCAAGTTTTTACCCGATCCAATATGGCTCACATCGGCAATGGCTGTTGCCACTGCCATTGCATGCATGCATCTAACAAAAACCATACACCCACCTGGTGGCGCAACGGCATTGATAGCGGTTATTGGCAGCGAAAACATTCATCAATTAGGCTACTTTTATGCCATTCTCCCTGTTTTATTTGGCGCATGCCTGCTATTAATTATCGCCTTACTGATTAATAATATTCCTGACAGCAGGCAATATCCTCAATTTTGGAGATAACTTTTCACATAACACAATTAAGTTCTTGCAAAAACAATATTAGTTTATTATAATAAACTCAACTTAAAGCAAAGACGCTTTAATCTCCTCCAATATGAGAAACCTTATGAGCAGATAAATTTATCTGCTCTTTTTTTAGTAAAATTAAAGGATTAATGATGCTATTTGATGTATATGAAACGGAAGATGGGCAAAAATATTTTTTTAATATTGAAGACCCAGAAATCAGCGAGAGACTCCAGCAGTTCAGTTCTATTTATCCTGATTCTCGGTACGTCTACTCTGAATTTGTAACGGACTGCAAGGAAAATTGCTAGATATCATTTAATCATATTAGCCTGCCCTATAAATCTTTCCCAAACAAAAAAACCGCATTAATAAAATACGGTTCACTGCTAAAATAATTAATTGGTAAAAAGTTTAGAATATCAGCAAAGTTTTACGCCATTGATTGTTAAATCAAAATCAAACATTTCTTCTCTTGCTTCAAGCTCTTCTATTTTAATTTCCATGATTCCACCACCTCAAAATTAATGATTAATTAACACAATTTAACGCCGTTAATTGTTAAATCAAAGTCAAACATTTCTTCACGTGCCTCTAATTCTTCTATTTTAATTTCCATGTTATTTTTCCTTTAAATTTAAACTTTTTTAATTTGTTATAGAACCATTTCCGTCCTGATGTGAAAAGCTTAGCAAATCCTCTTGAGATAATTCAATGGTCAGCCGACCAAGTGTTCATTCACACAGATGAAGCAACCTATTTTTTAAAATATTGAGATTTCTATTAATTTATCAGTAATTTTTATTCATAGATGTTAGTATTCACTTTAAATATTTAGCCCTTTAGAGAAAACCATTGATTAAAAACTTATTTAACAAATTATTAAAATCAGGCAAAACCACTCAACCTGAAACCAAGCAACAAAATCAGCAAGCAACAAAACCTGCTAAGCATAAAATATCCCAGTCAAAAAAAAATAATTCATCCGCAAAAAATAATCAGCAAAACAATTCCAAAAAACCCAAAAAGAAACAACAAAAACCTGCCCAACCCAGTTGGGATATCAGTGAATTTAATGTTCCAGAAATAAACGATAAAATACGATTTCATGATTTAAACTTACCCGATGAACTCATGCACGCTATTTTTGATCTTGGATTTCAATATTGTTCTCCCATTCAGGGACAAATATTACCGCATACACTACAGGGACATGATGCTTTTGGTAAAGCTCAAACGGGAACAGGCAAAACAGCCGCTTTTTTAATCACCATCATTGATGATTTATTAAAAAACACCATTACAGAAGAACGTTATCTCGCTGAACCAAGGGCCTTAATTATCGCACCTACTCGTGAACTGGTGATGCAAATAGCAGAAGATGCTAAAGGCTTGTGTAAATATAGCTCTTTAAATGTTGTTACCTTATTTGGTGGTTCTGATTACCGCAAACAACTCAATCAAGTCCAAAAATCATTCACTGACATTGTCATCGCAACACCTGGTCGCCTGATTGATTTTATGACACGTAAAGATCTATTTTTAGACCGAATAGAAAGCCTGGTGTTAGATGAAGCAGATCGTATGCTTGACATGGGTTTTATCCCTCAAGTTAAACGCATTGTCAGAGCAACGCCCAGCACTGACTATCGACAAACTCAATGTTTCAGCGCCACCTTCACCAATGATATTATTAATTTAGCCAATCAGTGGACTTACAAACCTGTTCGCATTGAAATTGAACCAGAACATGTTGCAACAGATACGGTAGAACAAAAAGTTTACATGGTTTCTAACGAAGAAAAGCTTCGGGTTTTATTTAATATTTTAAAACATCCTGACACCAAGCTGACCATCATTTTCACCAACAGACGAGATCAAAGCCAACATCTTTACGATAAAATTCGTAAAACAGGCATTAAAACGGGCATTCTTTCTGGTGAATTTAATCAAAGTAAACGCACCCAGGCTCTTGCTGATTTTAAATCAGGCAAAACTCAAGTCATGGTAGCAACGGATGTCATGGGAAGAGGTATTCACATTGATGGCATTAGCCATGTCATTAATTACAATTTACCTGACAACCCTGAAGACTATGTGCATAGAATAGGACGTACAGGCAGAGCAGGAAATACTGGCACCGCAATCAGTCTGGCTTGTGAGTTTGAGTCTTTTCAATTACCTGCGATTGAAGATTTACTGGGTGAAAAAATCAAATGTGAATTACCGCCGAGTGAATTACTGAAGTAATTTAAGAATCAGGGCATGCGCAATTTGGACATTCATTTATTTCGCCTCCCCTTAAGGTAACGCGCAATAAATAAACTAC
>JABHHM010000410.1 GCA_018671575.1 Methylococcales bacterium
AATCCATTTTCCTGATGCAACTTCTGTAGATGCATGACTGGTTGATAATACTATAATAATGGATAAAAATACGGTTACGGAAGTCATTCTCAAATTAAGCTTCATTTTTCTGACACCTTAATAACTTCATCTTTTTTAACAAAGCCACCTTGTATAGATTTGAACCGTACGTGAACCTTTTTATAATTAATAACAGCATCAATATAACCTGTTTTTGCATTTAATAAATCGTCCAGTTTTTGTAATTGTTCAAATTCTGTACTTAACAAATTACCACTTTTAGTCATTGTTCTATCAAAAGCTAATTGAGCCAGTTTAATATTTTCTATGGCAATACTTATTTGTGAACGTGTACTATAAGAAGTGGCTAAAACAATATTTAATGTATTGATAATTTCATTTTTCTGTTGCCACAGTTGGTCACTGGATTTTTGATAGTTAATACGTGCTCTATTTAGAGATGATTGTGCAGAACGGTTGCCCCAAGGACGTCTAAAATTCAATCCAATAAAATAAAATTCATTATCAGGATGGAATATATTTTTTACTGATTGCTCAAGACTATCATAACCAAACGTCGTACCACTTTGGCTAAATGACACTGACATATTGAACGATAAATCAATTTTTGCCTGGTTTTTACTACTTCTCAACAAAATATTATTCACATCATGAGTTGATTGATTTAAATTCAATGTTGCATTATTTGTCATGGAAGTTGTGATGGCAGATGCCTTATCAAATTGAATTACTTTGGTTAAATCATCTACAAAACCTGTTGGTATTACAATGAGGTTTGAATCAATACCTAATTTCTCAACCAGTAAATTTGAATTAGAAATGTAGTTATTCCAAGCTATTTCTTCGCTATTTAATATACCTGAATATTGAGCTTCAATTTGTGCTTTGGCATAAGAAGTTGCAAGTCTTGCCTTATATCGCTTCAGTGTTCTATTGAGTATTTTTTCCATATTTTGTCGATGTATGATGGTGACATACAATCTATTAAGTGACCTGATCAATTCAAGATAACTATTTCGTGTTTCTGCCAGTGAAGTATTCAGCGTGCTATTCAATAATTGTTCTGACTGATATAAACGTTTATCTGCCAAAATAATCCCTAAACTTCCTGAATCTCCATATTGACCAAACCCCTTGGTGTAAGGTAAAGGCATAAAGAAATTAACTGAAAAGCTAGATGTCCATCTGAAAGCACTACCCACTAAAAAAGGGTCTTCTTTACTAACAAAACTTGTACCGAAATCAAGACCCGATGGATTTCTAAAATCCTGGGTTGAAGACAACGAAATATTAAAATCTCCACCAAATGCAAACGCTTTTGTCCAAGATATAGCTCCATTAGTAGATCGACTGGGCGTAAAACTGGAACTGGCAAATTCTTTTACAGTCGTAAACTCTGGATCTTGTATACACAATTCAGAGAGTTGAACTCCATTTACAACGACACAACCCACTTCATCATTTTCTACGCCAGGACTAAATTCTCCTGTTTGTTTGGCTTCTTCTTCGGCGTCAGTGAATTCATTTTCTAGTAAATTAAATTCTTCTTCTTGCGCTTCAAAATCGTCTTCTTTTTTTCTTAATCGAGATATTTCTTCTGCTCTTTCAAATGATCGCTGCCAATTCCATGAGATGTTTGCATCCCAAACTGAATCAAATGAAGAATCAACTTGTTGCACCCTTGCTTGAGCTATTCTTAAATTTTGCCTTGCCGCCAGAATACTGAGATTGCTCTTTCTTGCTATTTCTATGGTTTTTTCTGGTGTTAATAGCATTACTTTTCGATTATTCAGATAATAACGTGCTCCTGTAACATCAGAACCTTTTTTTATGGCTTTATCTATAATCGATTGGATAAACGGGATATGATTTTCATTGATAATATTTTTAATCTGTAATTGATTATCATCTGCCGCCATCGCATGATGAGCAAATGAATAAATCAACAGAACACTGAGTTTTGAAATAATGATGGGTTTGATTTTTGGTAGAGACATTTTCATTTCTTAATCATATAGAAAAAAGTTTGCCATATGGATCAAATGACATTTTCGAGCATAACAACTCACTAGGAGGCTGTCCGAAAACTCATCTTTCCGCCAATTCTGCGTTAAAAATGGTCTCAAAATGCTCATTTACACACGTAAACTGCGCTTTTTCGACAAT
>JABHHM010000269.1 GCA_018671575.1 Methylococcales bacterium
TTATGCCTTGATTTGACGAAAATCTGAGTTCTCGGACAGCCTCCTAGAACACCTTTTTCCTCCATAACTGCGCTAAAATCTGGCTTAAAATGTTCATTTATAACATATAAGCTACACTTTTTCGCCAAATTTTACCTTGTTCTGAAGAAGACCTGAGTTCTCGGGTAGTCTCCTAATTATTCTTCCAATATTTCTTTTTGTTTTTCAACCAATTGATTGATACCGTCTTCTGCCAGGGCCAGCATTTGGTCTAATTCTTCACGATTAAATACATGACCTTCTGCAGTGCCTTGGATTTCAATAAAAGCACCTGCATCGTTCATGACAACATTCATATCTGTTTCAGCATTTGAGTCTTCGGCATAATCAAGATCTAATACAGGTGTATTTTGACATATACCAACTGAAACTGATGCGACATAACCTAATAATGGGTTCTTTTTAACTTTTTTATTGCTGATTAAGTGATTAACGGCATCAACCATGGCTACATAGCCTCCAGTAATTGATGCTGTGCGTGTACCTCCATCGGCTTGAATAACATCACAGTCAACAGTAATCATTTGTTCGCCTAATATTTTCAAGTCAACCACCGCACGTAGTGATCGTGCAATCAAACGCTGTATTTCCAGTGTTCTGCCGCCTTGTTTACCCGAGGCTGCTTCTCTTCTCATTCTACTTCCTGTGGAGCGAGGTAACATGCCATACTCAGCTGTCACCCAACCTTGACCTGTTCCCTTTAAAAACCGGGGAACTCTTTCTTCTATTGAAGCGGTACACAATACTTTGGTATCACCAAATTCAACCAGTACCGAACCTTCTGCGTGTTTGGTATAATTTCTGGTGAGTTTAACGGTTCTTAATTCATCTTGTAGGCGACCACTGGGTCTCATAGACTGCTCCTGAGTTTATTACTTACACTAACCGATTCGGTACTTGAAGTGATAAGTTGTTTTAGATTAGATTGTAAAGTTTTGAGGTAAATGTTGTTTTCAAAAATTGAGATTAAAATAATTTTTGCCAATTAAACCAAAAACAATGATTTTATTCAACAAAGATTAATTTGAGAGATACCTGAGTGTATATTCTTTGTATGTTGGCTTAATATAAATTTAAGTAAATGATATAAAAATATTTGTTTTTCTCTTGACTGATTTCGTGGATATCATGTACTCTACACATCCAGTATTTGCTTCCGCATTGATGTTAGTAAGTATTTTTCAATTTTATCTAAATAATGGCCAGGTAGCTCAGTCGGTAGAGCAGAGGACTGAAAATCCTCGTGTCGACGGTTCGATTCCGCCCCTGGCCACCATTCCTAATATTTAAACAACTCTAAAATTTTTTTACCCTAATCTTTAGGCTATTTATTTAGTCGTGTAATTTTATGCTTATTTAAATCAATCAAACATAATCAAAAAATTGTGGAATTGTTTTTTGTCCATTTTATAAAAATATTGATTTATTTAACTGGATTATTGACCCTAGTCAATGCTCTGATTAATTGGTTTTTATACAATAGACCACAGGTGAAGTAGTTCTTTGGTTTTGTTTAATGCAATTTCTAATGATGGTGCAACAGCAGGGCTGAGATTTTCTCCCCAGGTTAAAATTTTTGGTTGAATACCAATGAGTGCTCTGTTTTTAGGTAGATGATTTGCCAGTCTGGAAATGTCAAGGAGGTCTAGTAATCCCACTTCATGTACGCTGCGTTTGGTTGTTCCCAGAAAGTGATCCATGTCTGCGTTAATAAATGTTTGACAAGTTCCTGGGGATTGGTTGAGTTGTGCCGCATCAATCACGATGAGATGATTTGATTCTTCTATAACGGTTGCTAGGGTAAAGCTGAGAGTTCCGCCATCAAGTAGTGTTATTGCGTTAGACGATGGGAGACGTTGTTGTAAGTAGTTGATGGCATGGATACCCACACCTTCATCAGACAATAGATTGTTGCCAATACCTAAAATTAATACGCTATTTGTTGGCATTTTTATTTCGTACCCATTCCTTAAAATTAGGATAATATGATATGTGTTTAGGCATTCCAATGCAAATTAAGTCGATTGATCAATTTGTTGCTCGATGTGAAGCAAAGGGTGTTGAACGTGATGTTAATTTATTCATGATGCAAGGTGAACCTGTTGAAGTGGGTGATTTTGTAATGGTACATGTGGGTTATGCCATTCAAAAAATGACAGAACAGCAAGCGCGTTCATCATGGGAATTGTATGATGAAATGTTGTCTTCTCTCGAACCTAATGTGGAGGTTGGCAATGCATGAGCTATCTGTTTGTCAGGCGTTGATTGAGCAAGTTGACCAGGTTGCAAAAGAAAATTATGCTGAAAGTGTGGATCAAATCATTGTTCAGATTGGACCGTTGTCTGGTATTGAGTCAAAATTATTATTAAATGCTTACGGTATTGCCAGAATGGGGACAATAGCTGAAGATGCAATGCTTGAAATAGAAGCAATGCCAATAAAAATTCGCTGTTTACAATGTAATCAGCAGTCAGAGGTTTTGGTTAATAAATTAATCTGTCCGCATTGTGGTGATTATAAAACACAATTAATCAGTGGCGATGAAATGATCTTAAAAACAATTGGTTTGGTTAGTGTAAAAGAAAAACATTAGATGCTAAGTAGCACCTGAGAACGGTGCGTTCAACCATCTAAAA
>JABHHM010000296.1 GCA_018671575.1 Methylococcales bacterium
AAGGCGTGGTTGTTGCATTTGAAGCTGCTGTTGCAGGGGGCATCCCCATCATTAAAGCCATTAGAGAAGGCTTATCCGCCAACCAAATCAAATGGGCGGCTGGCATTATTAACGGAACAGGTAACTTCATTCTCACTGAAATGAAAGATAAATCACGAGACTTTGCCGATGTACTAAAAGAAGCTCAGTCTTTAGGTTATGCAGAAGCAGACCCTACTTTTGATGTTGAAGGCATTGATGCTGCTCACAAACTGACAATTATAGCCTCCATTGCTTTTGGCATTCCATTACAATTTGATAAAACCTATACCGAAGGCATTGCCAAAATCACACCAGAAGACGTGATCAATGCGGATGAACTTGGTTACTGCATCAAACATTTAGGCATTACCAGAAAAACCGAGCAGGGCATTGAATTGCGGGTTCACCCAACCTTGATCCCTAAACGCCAACTCATCGCCAATGTTGATGGTGTAATGAATGCCGTACTCATTGAAGCCGATGCGGTAGGCTCTACACTTTATTATGGCGCAGGTGCAGGTGCAGAACCCACTGCTTCTGCCGTGGTTGCAGACATTGTTGATGAAGTCAGGACTCTCACCAGTTCACCAGAAAACCGTGTTCCCCACCTGGCCTTTCAAAACAAGTCATTGGCAGACTTAACCATTCTCCCCATTGATGCCATTGAAACAGCCTATTATTTACGACTACAGGCCGATGACAAACCTGGGGTATTAGCTGATGTCACCAAAATATTAGGTGAACAAGAAATTAGCATTGAAGCCATTTTACAAAAAGAACCCCTAACGGACAGTGATGATGCAACAGTCATCATGCTAACCCATCGAGTCATTGAAAAAAACATGAATGAAGCCATCAAAAAAATTGAATGTTTAGATTCAATTAAAAATAAAGTGGTTCGCATACGACTAGAGTCGTTAGACTCATAAGAGGGCACGCTATAAATAAAGTCAATTTAAGTTATGTCGTGCTCACTCCTTATTTGAGCCACTAATGATATTCAATGAACATTCGTGTTTATCTGTATTCATCCGTGGCTCTAAAATATTTTATTACTTTGCCCAAAAAAGCATCGTGTTCTTATGTCAAAATCTACCGTCACATTAATCATTTCCAAACTCACGGGAGTCTTGAATAATGTCAGTGGAATAGACTGTCGCTTTCCCGCCTTAGAAACCATTCTCGCAAAGTCACACCAATCAATAAGCTGTGAAAAAAAAGAGTCTCATTTAATCCGAACCTTACTTGATTCATCAAATCATAACCACTCTGATGCTATTTTTAGCTATTTGTATGATGGCGGCACACTGGATGAAATAAAAAACACTCATATTTTACGTGCCGACCCCGTATTACTCTATCCAGACCGTGATCGATTACTACTATTTGATAATGATCAACTCAATATTTCTAAAGCCGAAGCAGAATCATTAGTGAATGAATTTAATCATTATTTTGCTGATGAAAATATCCAACTTTTATTTTTTAAACCGAATCGTTGGTATTTAAAAAAGAAAATTCCATGTGATACTAAATTTTCAGACATTGAAGATGTTTCTGGCCATCATGTTGAAAGCTTCATGCCGTCTGGCTCACAATCAAACTATTGGAAAAAATTGCTGAATGAAACACAAATACTGTTTTTTAATAGCAAAGTTAACCAACAAAGAGACCTTGAAGGTCATCAAAAAATCAATAGCATTTGGGTTTGGGAAGGGCCTGAAAACACATTAACTGAGTCTCCCCCTAAAACCTCCCATTTTAATTATTGTTTTTCACAAAACCCTGTGACGCTTGGTAGATCTCTAGCGTCAAACTGTCAGACCAATGAAAATTTAGAAAGCACATCCTGGGATCAACAATTTAATATTAAAGGACAATATCTTATACAAATTGAAAGTCTTAAATTAGCTCTGAAAAATCAGTCATTTGAAGAGTGGTTGCAACAATTAACCTTGCTGGAAAAAAACTTCTTTCAACCATTATTGAATGCCGTTCACAGAGGTGCGATAGATTCACTAAAAATACATTTAATGAATGGAAAATACTTAAAATTTTCCAAATATTCTTTATTGAAGTTCTGGAAAATCAATAAACCACTGTCATAAAAGTTATTTTACCTGGTTAAGGTAACTCGCAACAAATACTCGGAGACTGCCCGAGAACTCAGATTTTCGTCAAATCAAGGTACAAAATTGTCGAAAAAGTGCAGTTTACATGTATAAATGAGCATTTTGATACTATTTTCAATGCAGAGTTGGCGGAAAGAGTGTTCTCGGAGAGCCTCCTAAGCATTTAGCAGCAATAATAAACTCATTAATTTAGAACTCCAAAAAAAGTACGTCATAAACTTATCTTTTAACCAGACTCAATGTATAGTGGTAGCATTTTTTAACCTGAGGTTTATCCCGATAATTATGCTAAAAAAAATTATTTTATTTTTCATTATTATATACAGCCAAGCCATTTTTGCCGAATGGTCTGATGTGATAAAAACAGTCTCATCTGGCATTGTTAGCCTCAAAATCAATGCGGTCAGGGCATTTGACACCAAAACAAACAGTTCTACCATTGCCACAGGATTTGTTGTCGATGCTGAACATGGCATTATCTTAACCAATAGACATGTTTTACAACCTGGCCCTGTTACTGCGGAGGCTTTATTTTCCAACCATGAAAAAGTCACTTTAAAAGCATTGTATTATGACCCCATTCATGACTTTGGTTTTTTCCAATATGATCCAAAAGCATTAAAATACATAAAACCCACGGCCTTAAATCTTCGTCCCGATAAAGCTAAAAACCATATCGGCAAAGCCATTCGTATTATAGGCAATGATGCAGGTGAACAACTTTCAATTTTATCAGGGACATTGGCAAAAATAGACCGCAACGCACCCTATTATGGATACGGTAGATACAATGATTTCAATACCTTTTATTTACAATCTGCCTCTGGCGTAAGCGGTGGATCATCAGGGTCTCCCGTGGTTGATTCAGATGGAGATGTCATTGCACTCAATGCTGGACACAATCGCAAATCAGCATCCAGTTATTTTCTACCGCTTGACCGAGTGGTCAGTGCTTTAAAACACCTTCAACAAGGCCAGCAAATTCCACGAGGCACACTATTGGCAACCCTTGTCTATAAATCTTATCATGAGTTATTACAACTTGGACTGACACCTGAACTCGAAAAACAATTGAGACAATCGGACGAAGGTATTGGGGCATTGGTTATTTATCATATTTTACCTCAAAGCCAAGGTTATAATAAGTTAAAACCAGGTGACATCATCCTGAAAATAAACAATCAATGGGTAACACAGTTTAATAAACTGGAAGCTTTACTCGACAAATCTGTTGACCAAACCATTTCAATAGAAATTATTCGCAGTAAAAAAAGACATCAATATTCAATCAAAGTAGAAAATTTACATGGCTACACCCCAAAATCCTATTTAACCATCAGCAATGCAATCATTCATGACCTTTCCTATCAACTGGTTCGTCATCTACCGACCATCCCAGAAGGCGTTTACCTGGCTAACTCAGGGTACATGTTTGCTGCAGCCAATATTGCCAAAGGCACCATTATCAGCCAAATCAATGAGACTAAAATCAAAAACCTGGAAGACTTTAACCAGGCAATCAATAAAATTGCTGACGGGGACTCATTTACTTTACGTTTTGCGGCATACACTGAACCCAATCGACAACAAATTGGTACTGTCAAAATGGATCGTCTTTGGTTTAAAGCGGAAATTTGCAAAAGAAACAATAAAACAGGTCATTGGCCTTGTAAAAAACTGATGGCTGGTCAACAACAAGCTTTAAAAACCAATCGTGAAAAACTTTTCCCAGGAAAATATGAATCAACACTCACCGACCAACACTCTAAATCATTGGTTCATGTTAAATTCAATATGCCATACCCAATTGATGGTATTGAAGACCTAAATTATGTCGGTAGTGGTTTGATTGTTGACAAAGAAAAAGGCTTGATTTTAACCGATAAAAATACAGTTCCTGTACCGATGGGTGACATTAAATTAACCTTTTTTGGTACCACTGAAATTCCAGCCAAAGTCATTTTCTCTCATCCAACTCATAATCTCAGCATTCTTCAATACAATACAAAACTAATTCCCAAACACCAACTCAGATCAGCCACACTTAAATTAACCAAACCTCATGTCAACGATCAATTATGGCTCACTGGATTCAAACAAAATCAAACATTATTTTCCCAAAAAGTAACCGTAGAATCGATCAGCCCATTATCATTACCTTTACCTTCCCGCCCAGTCTTTAGAGAAAAAAATCTAGAAACCATCAACTTAGCCAACCCACCCAGTAGCTATGGCGGTGTTATTTCTGATATTACAGGCAATATCGTGGCATT
This sequence comes from Methylococcales bacterium, assembly GCA_018671575.1. Taxonomy (GTDB): domain Bacteria; phylum Pseudomonadota; class Gammaproteobacteria; order JABHGC01; family JABHGC01; genus JABHHM01. Next base: position 4,427 of record JABHHM010000296.1, read on the forward strand.
TTGGGCAAGTTTTGGATATCAGGAAAACAGCAAGGCCTATCAAGTAGAAGCAGGTTATCCCGCTAATTTTATTAATAAGCTCTTGCAACAATGGAAAACCAGACAAAAAATTCAAACCCACCGATTAGACATTGAACTGAAAACCATTCCATTTTCGACGGCTCGAAAAATGGGATTACCTTATCGTTGGATGAAAAAATTAATAGCATTTGGTCAAAACCAAAAACGCCAAGTCTTGATGATTTCCAGAAAAGCGGCCTATTCAAAAACCAGTCAACCCTTTAACAATGGAGACCTTATTTTAGCAATCAACAATCAACCAGTTCATCAATTTAGTGCCGTTGAATCACTATCAGCACACCGTAAAATTACCATCACCATCTTACGAAATAAGAAAATAATAAAACTTAAGATTAAGCCTAAATGGAGTGATGGTATGGGAACCAGACAAATCGTTAACTGGTCAGGCATGGTCATTCAAACCCCTTTTCCAGCATTGACTTTTCAGAGAAAAATTCCTGACACGGGCGTTTACATCAGCCACATCAACCAAGGTTCGCCAGCCAGCCAAGCAAAATTAGTCAGTGTTCGATTGATTACTGAAATAGATGACACGCCAATCTCTGGACTCAAACAATTTATTGAATTCATTCAACAGAAAAAAAACCAGTCTTCGGTTAAATTAACCACCAAGGATAAATTGGGAAGAATTCGAGTCAGCACCTTACAAACAGACACTAATTATTGGCCGACCAGCCAGGTTAAATGGACTGATGGAGAGTGGGTTTATGAAGAAATCAAGTAATTTAACAATGGACAACCCTAAGCGACGACACACTTAGGGGATGCGCAATAAATAAACATCCAACTTGCTTGTACCCAAAGGCATAGCAATTTTTTTGTCCGCCTATTTTTGCGCCTCAAAGGCAAACAAAAATCCTGCACAATTTGGACATTTATTTATTTCGCTTCCCCTTAGAGATTCCCCCCCCTTTTTCGCTGCCCCATATCATCACTCAACAATTGCTCTTGCTTTGCCTCAGCAAATAATTCCTGATCGACAAACTTATTTTTTGCTTTTGACAAAGCATTGGTACGAACATGGCATTGAATGTATTCTTCTCGCTTTTTTTCCAGTTGTTGTTTTAAATTTTCCAACTCCTGATATTGCTGTTTAATGGTGTTATCCAATTGTGCGATAAAGTTATAATAATCTTTTAAATACATCACGCTGACACTTTTCTGCCCCATTGTATTTAAATTATTGATATATTCTTGTTGATACTCTTCTAGTTGCTTGATTTGTTCTTCACAAGCATTCACCTGAGACATTGCATCGCCCATTTCTTTAGCTGCTTTTTGCTCTTCTTTTTCTGCGATTTCAATGATCGGATTTAATCGTTTTGAGCGTTTCATTCAAATCAAACTCCCGCCATAAGCTCCATCAATTGTTTGGTGCTATCAGCTTGGCTACATGAATCATGTATATCCTGAGATAAAAACTCATTAAGCTTTGGATAGTAGTCAATTGCTTGATCCACTTTGGGATCACTGCCACGTTGATAAGCGCCTACACTGATTAAATCTCGATTCTGTTCATACAATGAATATATTTTTTTAAATTTTTGTGCGGCTTGCTGATGCTCTTTTGAGGTGACTTCAACCATCACACGACTAATGGATTGCTCTATGTCAATTGCAGGATATCTCCCAGAATCTGCAATATGACGAGACAATACAATATGTCCATCCAATACACCACGGGCAGCATCTGCGATGGGGTCATTAACATCATCCCCCTCAGCAAGTACGGTATAAAAAGCAGTGATTGAACCATTAGCACCCATTCCCGCTCTTTCAACAAGATGTGGTAGTTTAGCAAAAACAGAAGGTGGATAGCCTTTGGTCGCAGGAGGTTCATTAATTGCCAGCCCAATTTCACGTTGAGCCTGGGCAAATCGTGTCAGAGAATCCATCAACATCAAAACTCTAAAGCCTTGGTCACGAAAATATTCAGCAATAGAAGATGCCAACATCGCACCATGCAAACGCATTAATGGGGGATTGTCTGCAGGGCTTGCCACCACCACTGAACGGCTTAAACCCTCTTCACCCAATATGTTTTGGATAAAGTCTTTAACCTCACGTCCACGCTCACCGACCAGACCCACAACAATGATGTCAGCTGAAGTATATTTGGTCATCATCCCCAACAGGACACTTTTTCCCACACCTGTACCAGCAAATAAACCAATACGCTGACCACAACCCACTGTCAGCATTGCATTAATAGCCCTCACACCAACATCCAGCGGCTCGGTAATTGGTTTTCTACTTAATGGATTTTGTGGAATCCCCATCAAAGGCGTTCTATCCATTAAATCAATTGGCCCTTTATCATCCAGCGGATGACCACCACCATCAACCACTCGTCCAATTAAACCACGACCAACATGTGCTTCACAGATTCCACCGAGAGGTATCACTCTGGAACCAGGCTCTAAGCCATAAGTAGGCCCTGTTGGCATCAGGTATAGTTTTTCACCCGCAAATCCAACCACTTCGGCTTCAATTGCTCCCCCCATTACACCTTGTACAATACACCGTCCTCCTACAGGCGCACGGCAACCGATTGCCTCCAAAGTCAAACCCACCATGCGAGTGACTTTGCCTTCAACCAATAAAGGGGATCTTTGTTTTGCTCGTTGCTGATACAACGCCAGTAAACTAATCCATTTGGCATTACGATCAGTTTGCGGGAACGGCATCGGAGGTCATACCTAATACATGATCAATTGCAGTGGTAATACGTTTTTCAAATGTTGCATCTATTTGTGAATGTTCTGTTTTAACCTCAAAACCACCTTGAGCCACGGTTGAATCTTCAATAATATTCCATGTCAACTGGCTATTATTGCTGTCATAGGCTTCACGAATGAGTGCTGCATCCGCTGGATTGGCTCTGATTTGAATATTTCTAATACCGACGGGTAAATAATCAATACATTCTCTCACTACACTCAGTATCGATTCTGGCTTTGCCATGAGTTCATGACGGATAACATTCTCTGCTAACATGAGTGCCAATGTCACCACCTCCTCTTCCACTTGAGCATCAAGGTCTTCAAAGGGGTGATTGAGTGAATTAAATAATTGGTCAAATTGTGCCGATTTTTCATGTAGCATCGTTTGTGCAGCTAAACTGCCCTCTTGATGCCCTGTATTAAAACCATCTTTACGACCTTCAGCAAAACCTTCGTCATAGGCTTGCTTTTGAATCGACTCAATTTCTTCAACAGTCATTGTTTCTTTTTGTTCTGGAGCCTCATCCGCAACCACAGGTTTTGATTTTTTAGCTTCTGGCGGTAGCCCCCATGCCCTTAAATCTCCGACTTTTTCTCTCGGAATGATTTTAGACATACTCATCGCCACCTCCACTGGTCAATGCGATTGCGCCACTTTCAGACATACGTCTGGCAATACCCAGTATTTCTTTTTGGGCATTTTCAACGTCTTTCAATTTAACAGGACCTTGAGCTTCAAGGTCATCTTTTAACATTTCTGCCGCACGTTTGGACATATTGTCAAAAATCTTATCTTTCAATGCTTGATCAGCACCTTTCAATGCAACCAACAATATTTCGTTACTGATATCTCGTAACAGAGCCTGCATTCCACGATCATCAATTTCTGCCAAATCATCAAAAACAAACATTTTATCTTCAATTTGTTGACCAAGATCAGGATCAACATCTTTGATTTTTTCCATGATATCGCCTTCAGCCGCACTGTCCATGAGATTGAGGATATCAGCAGCAGTTTTAACCCCGCCGATGGTCGAAGATTTAACACTGTCTTTACCAGAAAACTGTCGTTCCAAAATAGCATCCAATTCTTGTAAAGCTTGAGGTTGAATACCGTCTAATGTTGCAATTCTTAACAAAATATCATGCCGAACTCGCTCAGAAAAGCCCATCAGCACTTCTGCGCCCTGGTCAGGATCAAGATAGGATAAAATAATTGAGATAATTTGAGGGTGTTCCAATCGAATCATTTCAGCAATGGCTCGGGGGTCCATCCATTTTAATTGTTCCAGACCTTTACTGTTTCTACCCAATAAAATTCGGTCAATTACATTGGTGGCTTTGTCTGAACCCAATGCATTGTTTAACACATTTCTGATGTATTCATCAGAATCCACACCCAAAGCAGTTTGTTCGTCCACCACAGTGATAAAATCATCCAGCACAGAAACCTGATGATCTTTTTTGACGTTATTCAGTTCAGCCATAGCTGTACCGAGTCGTTGCACCTCTTTGGGACCCATGTGCTTCAATACTTCTGCAGCCGTTTCTTCACCAACAGACATCAATAAAATGGCTGCACGTTCAACCCCCGTTAACGAGGAAACATCTACCTCAGCCATCTATTGCCACCCATGTTTTCATTAATTGTGCCACCCGCTTGGGATCATCTTCAACCATTTTTCTTGCCATATTCAAACTCTCTTCATAGACACTCGGCCCTTTAAGACGAGCCATTTTTTCCTGCTGAGGTAATTGTAGTTCCATGGGTTCTTCAATATTTGGCACAGAAGAAGGTAATGCTTCTCTAGGTGCGGCGATTCCTGCGGGTGTTGCCATCAAACGCTTCATTGCGGGACCTAATATTCCAAAAGCCAGAATCAATGCAATCAAAACGCCTGTTCCTTTCTTAATCCAACCTATTGCAGATGGATTTTCTAACATTTTGTCAATGAATGAAGGCTCTGGAATCTCAATCGCTAATTCAGCCTCTTTAAAAGACAAATTACTGACCTCAATATTATCCCCTCTCGCCGCATCATAACCTACAGCTCCCATGATTAGCTTTTCAATTCTTTTCATTTCTTCTGGTGTTCTTGACTGTCGTGTTGACTGATTATTTACGATAGCGACTTTATCATTAATATTGACTGAAATTGATAATTTTCTAAGAATACCCACTGATTTTTTAGTATGGCTCACTTCTCGATCCAACTCAAAGTTTTTAACCGAACGCTTACTGGAACTTTTAGGTAAAGGAGTTGATCCTGTTGCCGTGTTATTTTTTTCTTCTTCTGTTTCAATTTCTCCTCCTGGCGGAGGTGTATTCGTCAAAGCACCTGGTACACCTTGAGCCCCTTTGTTATTGCTAATCTCCTCCATTATTTGCTCACTTCTCAATGAAGGCATTTCAGGATTAAAACTTTCTCGGGTACTTTCACTTTGAGTAAAATCCATCGTTGCTTTTACCGAAGTGCTGAAGCCATTTTCACCCAAAATAGGAAATAAAATATCATCAATACGTTTGATATAAGATCGTTCAACCAAACCGCCATATTCCAGTTGTTTGGTACTTAACCCCAAACCTTCGTCGTCTTCTTTGGCATTGAGTAATTTGCCTTTTTGATTAACCACGGTGACATATTCAGCTTCCAACAAAGGAATACTGGATGCCACCAAATGGATAATAGACGCCACTTGCCCCTTATTTAAGGATCGACCAGGGTACAAATTAACCACGACGGATGCCGTTGGTTTTAGCTGACTTCTCACAAATACAGATCGTTTAGGTAAGGCCAAATGAATTTTAGCACTTTTAATATTGGAAATGGATGAGATGGTAATTGCCAGCTCACCTTCTAATGCACGCTGATAACGTGTTCTTTCCATGAAGCGACTGGTGCCAAACTTTTGCTCTTTGTCCAACATATCAAAGCCCTTGGGCTTACTTTTAGGTAGTCCTTGAGCGGCCAACAATAATTTTGTTTTATTAACTTTGTCAGCAGGAACAAGAATGGCTCCCGTTCTATCATCTACTTTGAAAGGCACCTGATTCTGATTCAGTACATCCATAATAATCGTACGATCTTCATTCGGCACATGATCAAACAACATACCATAGTCTGGTCTATCAGCCCATAAAACAATGGCCAACATCAGTGCTGTTGTAGCGGCAAAGGCCACAATCACCCCAATTTGTTTTAAAATGGGTAATTCGACCAAACCAGGTAATGAAAATGATCCTTGTAGCGTATCAGCCATCGGTTGTACCTAACTCCAAAAATAAACTATATGTTGCCGATATACTGTAAAATTGGCACACTAATAAAACAATTCTAGCTCATTTTTATAAAAATTTCTGTTTAATTTTCAGTGATTTATTGTAAGGATGAACACAAAATAACGTTGCATCCCTCTCTAATCATCAAACAGGCATTGTCATGATATCTTTATAAGCAATTGTCAATTTATTTCTAACTTCCATGACAGCGGTAAAAGCCAGCCCTGCCTTTTGTTTTGCGACCATGACTTCTGCCAAACTAACACCTTCAATACCTCTTTCAAAATCTTTCGCCAATTTTCCGGCATTTTTTTGAGTGGCGTTAACCTGATTGATTGCATTGCTGAATAATGCGCCGAAATCAGCTCTTTCAGTTGTTTGAACTGGCTGAGAAATCTCTAAGGACTGGCTTTTAGCTGCCGCACTCATCATTCGCATTTGCATTAGTAATGGATTTGAACTGATTGGCATATCACTCATTGTAAGCACCTATTATTTGACGGTTGAATTAACTTAGTAGTTATTTAGCAATAATAATGCCAACAATTTCATAGATAAGAAAATATAAAAAAGTTAAGTCACTCGCAATATGAGTAGCTTATTAATTGCGAGTAGATTTAATATTTGTGACAAAAATTCTTTAAGGTGTGACCAACAATTGACTCAGCCTCCCCTTTTATCATTTTTATTTGACATTTCCCATCAAACCTCAGTAATACGTTATTTTTCATGAAATTATTTTATTGTAAATAATTTTTATATAACTAGACTAGATCAATAATATTCATTACAAATAATAAGGAATCTTATTATGAGCAACTTAATTCCTATATCGATTGAACCCGATGTTTTGACTGATTTTGTTGAAGAATTTGATCAAATTTATCAGGAAATAGAACATCGAACGATTATGCTGGAAGATGAACCGTACAACATTAATCTTCTGATAGAAATTAAGACGTATTTTAGCGATTTATGGTATCAATCGAACAAATTAGACATGATTGCACTTTCTGAAAGCCTTCATGAAACCATCAAATGCTTTAATATATTATTAGAATGGCAGGTTTACCCTAATGGTATGTCTCAATTTATTCTGTTGCTGATTGACTGCATTATGACTCTGATTAGAGATATACAACATCAAGCGGTCATTAATATACAGAAAACCCAAAATATTCTGATGGCCTTGCAATATATTATTCTCGTGGAAAACATCGATAAAATAGAAAGCGGAGTAACAAAAGCAATTAAAAGCATCACTCAAGAAATGAATGAATTTTTAATAGATCACATTTTTACGATTGAAGGACTTTTAACCAAATCATTCATAACTCCCTCCAGACCAGAATAGACGTTGAGATTACCGATTCGTTCAGTTACTTTTTCCAATACTTCAAGTTCTTTTAAACGCATCAGTGTTGGATTGCCTTCCATTACTTTGGCGGTATTGTGCAACGACCGAGTGGCTGCTGTTTCCTCACGTCGTTTGATCAGGTTGGCTTCGGCAGCTTTTTCTGCCTCTACCACTTGATTCAGAATTATTTTCATTTCACCTGGCAGAATAATATCTCGCACCCCAACACTTTTAACAGCAAGCCCATAAGTGCTCACTTTTTCACGAATTCCATCAGCAATAACCTGATTCAATGAATCTTTGTGGCTCAGCAATTGATCCAATGTTTGAGTGCCCACGGCTTCACGTAATTGCAGTTGAAATTCTCGATACAGAAAATCATAAAAATCAGCCAATTGGCTTTCCACTAACTTTGGATCAATGATTTGATACGTTGCAGACAAATTGAGTCGTAAGCTAACTCGGTCTTTAGTCAGAATTTCCTGCCCACTGACTTCCATATTTTGCAGGCGTAAGTCCATTTGTTTGACCTCAATGTGTCGATGAAATTTCCAGAACCCATAGCAACCAGGCTGTAATACGTCTTCAAGCTGTCCATTAATTAACAATAAACCGACCTGATTATTGTTAACTTCGACATAATAAATTGCCTGACTGGCTTGATTAGTCAAGTCAGCATTATGTCCACGCCCCAGCAATGTTAACAACATTGCCTCAATTTGGCATTGGTCGGTGATGTCAATTTTTATTAAATCCATTTTTTCAGGACCTTTCCAGTAAATTTTAAAACTACCAGGCGGAATAATTTCAAACAACTGATCATCACAATACAACAAGCCGACTTGATTGTCTGTCAACTGATAAGACTGTAAATAATCTTTGGTTTTGTCCGCAAACGTTGAAACCAAAAATTTCCCCAAATTGTGATTTAACTCATTATGTGTGATATCAAAATATTCCAGTCGGACATGACCGAATGGATCATAATAATGATAACTTCCTGGCTCAAGGACGTCTGTGAAACGGTTATTCTTAAACAGGAAGGCTCGTTCGTTATCTGCGATATCAATTTTTTTTACGAAAAACATTTTATTGCCTCCTATAAATTTAAAAAGCGGTCTCTCTTTAGATTAATACGGTGCATTACATTGAGTAGTCAGGCAACATCATCAGCGGCTAAAGAATCACACCTCAATCTTTCGTTAAAACAAAAAATCAAACCGATTACTGTAGCTTAATCATTTTGCATGACTGCAAAAGCGGTCATACTCGGTAAAAACTCTAGTGCATACAATACTTTGTAAACAGAGAGACCTTGGTTTATTACAAATGAGGATTTGAACCCCAGCCTTGGTAGGCTTACCGTATAGCATGCTTAAAAGGCATGTGCTTTGACTGGATTCGAACCAGTAACCGACTGTATCAAACAGTTGCTCTACCCAATTGAGCTACTCAGCGAAGTTTGGATTTCTGATTGTATTGGTACACAGATCATCATGAATGGCTGCGCCAGACTGGGCTTAAACCAGAACCGCTAATACAAACAGAATCGACCAAACACATTTGGTTTGTGCTTTGGCACAAACAACATTCTTTTAAAGGCGGATTTCCCAATAATCCTTGCCCAGTTTTTCAAACTTAAATCGTTTGTCGATAAATTGGTGAATAACCTCTCGGTTTGTCCAGCTGTGTTGACTGGGTTTCAACGTTCGAAATACTCCACCCTTACCAATTGCCATCGGCAACATTAATTGATCCGCCAGATGTTCGCCAATCACTGCTTTTGAAGATCTATAACGTTTCAGATCAGTGATGGAGCTTCTAGCCACCCGTTCAGCTGAGACACCAATTTTACCAACACACTCTATGACTTCAGTGCAATTTTGGTAATACAATCGCAACGAAACAATGTTTCCACTCCCCATGGATCTGACAAGCTGGTTTTGTATTTCTTTGTCCGACCAGTCAATGCATTGCTTAATTTCATTTATTTCACGCAACGCAATATGTTCTGGCAAGTTTGAGCTGGTTATTACTGCCTGTTGTTTGATCAAGTCACCTGCGTCAATCAATTTCAGTCGTTTGATGTTTTTTGCAGGATGAATTAGCGCACTCCATTGACCTCCTCCTTGAGGATAAAATCCGTGTCGCTTGAGCTTCATTTCAACCTGAATACCCATTGGCTTTAAAACAGCTAACATTGCCTCTGCAACAAAATCATAACTCGGTGCCAGCATATTGTGAGTGCCGCCGTGAAACGACAATCGTGAAATGCTGTCTGTCTGTATCAATGCGGGTAACACTGTCTGAAATATCAACATTGTACTGCCCGCAGTACCCACTGAAAATTCATAATCTCCTGCTTGGATAGCGCCAGGTTTAAACATGACCGAAGTAGAACCTGCTTTGGCACCACTGACTTGTGCATTGCAGATGGCTTTCGCCGCATTAACACAAGCCAGATGTTGCCTCATCAAGCCAGGCTTTTGCCTTCCTGCACGAATGTTTTCGAGTTTAACTTCGGTACCAGTGATCATTGACATTGATAAAGCAGTGCGTAAAATTTGTCCGCCACCTTCACCTTGCGATCCATCTATGTGTAACATTATTTTCTCTCTTTAACCTTTAACACAAACCAATTGACGTAAAGTATGAACCACTTCAACCAGGTCTTTTTGCGCTTCCATTACTTTATCGATGGATTTATAAGCCGCTGGAGTTTCATCAATTACACCAGCATCTTTACGGCATTCAACACCTTGTGTTGCCATCAAATGTTGATCCAGACTCACCATTTTTTTAGCTTTTGTTCGAGACATCACCCTACCTGCTCCATGACTGCAACTGTGAAAACTTTCTTCATTACCCAATCCTCGCACGATGAATGATCTGGCACCCATGCTACCTGGGATGATTCCCAATTCATCTTTTCTGGCTCGAACAGCTCCTTTTCGGGTAACCAGTACGTTTTTACCGTAATGATGTTCACGGGAGACATAGTTGTGATGACAATTGACGGCTTCTACATGGCTGTCAAAAACAATCGACAACTGGCTTTGGACTGCAGATATTACTCGCGCCATCATGACTTCACGATTGATTCGTGCAAAACTCTGCGCCCATTCAACAGCTTCAACGTATTGATCAAAATGCTCGGTGCCTTCTGGCAAATAAGCCAAATCTTTATCTGGCAGATTAATCATCCAACGACTCATGTCTTTTTTTGCCAATTCAATAAAATAAGTGCCGATACGATTTCCCACACCTCGTGATCCGCTGTGAAGCATAAACCAGACCTGATCTTTTTCATCCAAACACACTTCTATAAAATGATTGCCCGTTCCCAATGTTCCCAAATGCTTGGCATTATTGGTGTTTTTCAATACTTTATGCTGCTCGCACAAATACTCAAAGCCTGTTTGTAACCTTTGCCACGCCATGGTCACATCTTCGGGCATTTCTCCCCATGCGCCTTTGTCACGTTTGGGCAAGCGTCGTCCACGACTCGAAGAGCGTCCATGAGGTACAGCCGTTTCAATGGCTGACCGAATGGCTGCAAGATTATCGGGCAACTGATCGGCAGTAAGCGATGTTTTAACAGCCATCATACCGCAACCAATATCCACACCGACCGCAGCAGGGATTACCGCCCCAACGGTTGGAACGACACTACCGATGGTCGCACCCTTACCTAAATGAACGTCTGGCATCACAGCAACCCATCGATGAATAAATGGCAATTGAGCGATGTTTCTTAACTGTTGACGCGCCGCATCTTCAAAAGGCACACCTTGAGTCCAGGACTTGATCGGCACACCGTTATGTTCATTCATTACTTCATAAGTGGTCTCAGTCATTATCTTTATCCCTGTTGGTTGAAAATCATTAATGTTATTGCAGACACCGTGCCATGTTTTTATAAGTTATTTATAATTATTATTAACCCATTGTTATTATTGGTTTATATTTTTTATAGGAATAATTTCAGCAAAGTTTGATAAACTCCATATAATTTAATACTATCAGCTATGATAGATTTATATTATTAAGGATAGATTATGAAAACAGTTGCAATCAGTTTGCTGGGCACCACGTTAGATCAGCGAGGCAAAAGAAAGAAACGCTGGGAAAAGTGGCGGCCGACCATTTCGCTGTGCCAACAAGAAGACCTGTTAATTGACCGCTTGGAATTGTTGTTTCAGCCACAATATCAGCGAATTGCAGATGTCGTTACCGAAGACATTCGACAGATATCCCCTGAAACCGAAGTCTGTCAACATCACATTGAATTTGATGATCCTTGGGATTTTGAATCGGTTTACAGCCAATTGCATGATTTTAGTCGTCGCTATCAGTTTGATCGGGATAAAGAAAACTATTTAATCCACATTACCACTGGGACTCACGTTGCTCAAATCTGCCTGTATCTATTGACCGAAGCCAATTATTTACCAGGTCAACTGATTCAAACATCACCATCGAATAGCATAAATAATCAACTTGGAACGTATCAAATTATTGATCTTGATTTATCCAAATATGATCAGATTGCCTCACGCTTTTCCCGTGAACACGATGAAGGCACCAGTTATTTAAAAGGTGGCATCAATACCAACAACAAACAATTCAATAAAGTCATCGCTCAACTGGAAAAAGTCTCCATTAATTCCAGTGACCCCATTTTGCTGACTGGACCAACGGGTGCTGGAAAATCTCAGCTAGCCAAGCGCATCTATCAACTCAAACAACATCGGGGACAGATTCAAGGTAAATTGGTGGAAGTCAATTGTGCGACATTGCGAGGAGACAATGCCATGTCAGCCTTGTTCGGACACAAAAAAGGAGCCTTTACAGGTGCATCTACACAACGTGCAGGGCTATTATTGGAAGCAGATAACGGCATCTTGTTTCTGGATGAAATTGGTGAACTTGGAACAGATGAGCAAGCCATGCTACTGCGAGCCATTGAGGATAAAAATTTCATGCCATTTGGATCTGATTCGTCCGTCAGTAGTAATTTTCAACTCATAGCAGGCACCAACCGAAATTTATTTAAGGACAGTATCAATGGTAAATTTAGAGAAGACTTACTGGCACGAATAAATTTATGGACTTATCGTCTGCCTGCGCTGAAAGAGCGAATGGAGGATATGGAAGTCAACCTGGACTTTGAGCTGGAACGATTTACCCAAAAAGCAGGGGCACTGGTCAGTTTTAATAAAAATTCCCGCAGTCAATACCTTAAGTTCGCACACAGTCCCGAAGCAATCTGGAAAGCCAATTTTCGAGATCTGAATGCCAGTGTTACCCGAATGGCAACACTCGCCGATGGAGGTAGAATTACGCAAAATGTCGTCAAGGATGAAATAGAACGGCTAAAAAATGACTGGTCATTTTCTACTCAGGACAAAAATCCTATAAATATTACGGCACATTATCTGAATGATGACATTCATGTTAGCCTGGATTTATTTGAGCACATTCATTTGGCAGGAGTCATTCAGGTTTGTCGTCACGCTAAATCTATGGCAGAGGCTGGAAGAACTTTGTTTAACCAAAGTCGGGAGCAGAAAAAATCTCAGAACGACAGCCATCGACTAAAACAATATTTGGGGAAATATCATTTGGAATTCAACAAAATTCGAGACCGATAGACATCAGCTTTCATAAACCTAAATAAATACATCAAATTACTCGAACAATAACATGGTCGCTGGATAAATATTCTTCCCACACTTCTTATGATCCTGCTGTAGTAATTTTTCAAGTAAATCGCCCCTAAGAAACGAGCACGAAATAAGGGAAGGTAAATAAATGTCCAAATTGCACAGGATTTTTGTTCGCCTTTGAGGCATAAAAAAGGCGGAGAAAAATATTATTATGTCCTTTGGGTACAAGCAAGTTGAATGTTTATTTGTTCCGCACCCCTAACTTCACGCTCCTAATTTACTTGTGATCAAAATTATTTAAGGTGTGATTGACGATTGACTGGGCTATTTGATTAAGCGGTAAAATACTGTCAACACCGCCAAGCTTCACTGCGGAACCAGGCATTCCCCAAACAACACTGGATTCTTCATCTTGTGCAATGGTTTTAGCGCCTGCTTCCTGCATTAATTTCATGCTTTTTGCACCATCAGCTCCCATGCCAGTCAGCATAATTCCCAGTGCATTTTGCCCAACGTGCTTTGCAACAGAAGCCATGAGCACATCCACAGAAGGCTTATGACGATTAACCAAAGGACCATCGTTCAATTTACACACATAACGGCCACCACTTTTAATAACTTCCAGGTGTTGATCACCTGGCGCAATAAATGCATGACCAGCAATGATCTGCTGCCCGTCTTCTGCCTGACAAACCGACATTTTTGATAATAAATCCACTCTTTTTGCAAATGATTCACTAAAAGCCAGCGGTATATGCTGAGTAATGACGATACCAGGAGTGTTATGCGGCAAATTGATTAAAACATCTTTAATGGCTTCTGTTCCGCCTGTTGATGCGCCAATGGCAATAATCTTATCCGTTGTTTTAAAATGTTTACTGGACTTTAAAGACAGCTGTTTAACAACTTCTGAATGGTTTGATGGATGATTTCGGGCATCATAAGCTTTGACATTTGATCTTGCCGCAATTTTTACTTTAGAAATCAATTCTGACGAATACTCTGTCAATCCTTCAGCCACATTGCTTTCTGGCTTATTGACAAAATCGATTGCTCCCAATTCAAGTGCTTGCAACGTCACATCAGCACCTTTTTTGGTTAGCGAAGAAACCATGACGACAGGCATGGGTCTCAATCTCATGATATTTTTCAAAAAAGCAATGCCGTCCATTCGTGGCATTTCGATATCGAGGGTAATGACATCTGGATTTAATTCTTTTATTTTTTTTCTGGCATTATAGGGGTCATAGGCCGTACCAACAACATCAATGGATGAGTCAGAATTTAATATTTCTTTCAACACCTGCCTGACCAACGCAGAATCATCCACAATCATTACTTTTATTTTAGACAAGTCAAATACCTATAACTATTTAATTTTATGATAAACACTATTTGGACCAATTCGGTCAAACCGATCACTCACCTTGAAGATATTTTCAGAATGCCCAATAAATAAATGACCTCCGTCAACTAACAATTCAGCGTATCGATCAAATAATACTTTTTGGGTTTCTTTTGAAAAATAAATCACTACATTTCGACAAAAAATGATATCGAATTTTTCTGTCATGGGCCACGAATTCATTAGATTCAATTGATTAAACTCAATAATTTTTCTTAAATCAGGCGAAACTTTGACATAGCCTTCTTGTTTTCGACGACCTTTTTTAAACCATTTTTTAACTTTATGCTGAGGTATTCCATCAATACGATTAGCAGGATATATCCCAGAACTGGCTTTAGCCACAACATTAGAGTCTAAATCTGTTGCCAATATACTTGCTGATTTGCCAGGAAGAATATTTTCTAGTAGCGTCATGGCGATACTATAAGGCTCTTCTCCTGTTGAACAACCCGCCGACCAAACGTTAATTTTATTTTGTCGTTGGCATAAATTTGGAACAACTGAATCAGCCAAATAGTCAAAATGATGAGATTCTCGAAAAAATGAGGTTAGATTAGTCGTTATTGCATTGATAAAATTGACAAATTCTTCATCATCACCTGATTTCAATAAGCCACAGTATTCATCAAAGCTATTTAATTGTAAATGCCTGATCCTTCTTGCCAATCGACTATAAACCAGTTCTTTTTTACCTTCATTCAGTTCAATACCCGCATAATCAAAAACCCATTTACAGATTTTTTTAAAATTACTTTCGGTAAAAGAAAACTCTCTATCGCCTAGTGCTTGTTTTGATTGATTGCTCATTTTTAGGACTTAATTTTTTTAGCCATTTTTTCAAGGCTCAAGGTAGATAAATACAATGACATGAAGATTAATTCATGCCATATTTTTTACCATGAAGCAAATGAGGCAATGAAGAAAAAACTTCATGACCTTCATGGTAAAAAAACCAAAATACGGATTGATAAGTTTTTAGATAACACGCAATAAATATTAATTTATGTACAAAAACTTTGTTTTATTGATACTTTAAAACAACTCAAAATCATCTTCTTCCTCTTCTTCAATTTCTGATGCATAAGCTATTTTTAAAGCTTCTGAGAGTGAAGCTCCTTCGAGTATTGCATCCAGTGCTATTCTGTCTGCAACAACGGTATATGACTTTCTAATATTGTCTTGAAAGTCTATCCATTGATTAGAATCTAAATACTTTTCTTTCTCACCAACCAATTCAGCTAACCTTGTCAAACTTTGTGACACCTGATCTATTCGTTGTGATAATTTATCGTAAAATTGAAAAGCAATGATTGCCGATTGCATTCTTCCTGACGCTTCATTACAATCCGACTGAATTTTTTCCTGTGACTCAATATTATCTTCACAACCCAATTCATCAGCCACTTCTTTAATATCTTGAACTTGTTTGACAATCTCAGTAAATGACTGAATCAAACTATCAACGGAATTACCGCCTTCGGTCATTGAATGCTGTATGTGCAATATTGATGCATTTAACATCATCACTGTTTTCTTACGCAGCTCATCCAAATCATCTTGTTTATTCATTTTATTTCCTATTTGATGAACTATTTACTCAGCAACTCTTCATTCAATCCAAGTAATTTAACTGCAGAATCATATTTGTCTGTTGCATTTAATAACTCAACGTCAAGATTGTGATTTTGTCTACTTTTTACAAAGGCAGTTAATAATTGTAAAACAGCCGTATCAACTACATCCACTTGCGACAGATTAATGGTGATTTTTTCAGAAACATTAATCACTGCACTCAATTGTTCATGAATAATGGCTGCTTTTGATATATTGGCAATTTCATCCAACACAATCTCTGTATTTATTTCATTATCACTATCTATAATGGGTTCTTCAACCGTTTCCATTTCATCCCTTTTTACAGTATTTTCAATCTCAACCGTAGCATTTCCATCATTTATTGTTGAAGATTCTTGAGCAATCTCAACATCCACTTTTTCTGTTTTTGATTTAGTAGAATCCACCTCGTTTACTGGCTCATTTTCAACAGGTTTTTGATTGTCATCATCATTAATCCATGCCAATGGATCAAATCCAATCATACTAGAGTCATCAGACATTACATTGTCCTTTTATTAATCAGGTCATTTGCTAATGACCGATAATCATCGGCGCCATTACTTTTCTTTTTATATTCA
>JABHHM010000494.1 GCA_018671575.1 Methylococcales bacterium
TTCACTGGTGCGGTGCGGTTTAATCTCTGCTGAAGAATATTTTGATATTTTAAGCAAAACCATTTCACGGGTATTAAGTGGTCATGGTCGTTTCAAACAAAGTGTTGCTGAATCGAGTCTTGATGCTTGGACAAAATTTTACAAACAAGATGAAAATGCACCCAACGCCATTGTCAGTTATTACACCAAAGGCAGTTTAATTGCGCTGTGTCTTGACTTGATAATACGCAAAAATAGTCAACATAAAAAATCGCTTGATGACATCATGGTTTATTTATGGACACATCATGGAGTCACTGGTAAAGGCACCAAAGATTTTGAAATTGAACAAATTATTCAACAACAAACAGGCATAGAACTAACCCATTTTTTCCAACAATATCTTTACGGAACGGATGATTTACCACTGGCAGAACAACTTTTAGCCTTTGGCGTTGATTATCAATTAGTCGCAGAGAAAACTAAAAAACAGGACAATAAAGAACCGACCAGCAAACCATCATTGGGCATCAAAATAACTCAACATCATTCAGATGTAGAAATAAGCCATGTTTATAACAACAGTGCCGCACAAAAAGCAGGGATCAGTGCAAAAGACACAATCATTGCCATTGATAACATCAAAGTCACCCAAACTAACTTTAAAAAGATAATTCAGCAATACCCTGTTGATTCCAACATTACCCTACATGCATTCAGACGGGATGAATTAATGACATTTGATGTCACACTAAAGCCAAAAGCCCATGATGTTTGTGTTTTAACACCCACCAAAACAGATGATGAGGAAATTAACCATAATTTCAAACGGTGGTTGAATTTGGGAAATGATGTCTGACGAGCAAGTTTATAAATATTCTGAGATTGATCTAATCTTTTAGCCATGAAACACATGAAGACAAAGCATCAATGCCTTCATGGTAAAAATAGAAACATCCAATCTGCTTGTCTTTTTGTGCAATATGGGTAATTTAGGGGATGCGTAATAAATAAACATCAAACATTACTCGATAAAAGAGCCACACTTTTAACTTGAGCAAAACAATGACAACCTGGTTTTAACGCCAAATGATCAGCTGACTTACGGGTAATTCTGGCTAAAATATGAGATTCACCCAGTTTTAATTTCACAGTGAGCCAGGCGGCTTTTTGCTCATCAATGATCTGCTCAACAATCACAGGTAAAATATTTAAAATACTACTATTTGTAACATGACTCATCGACAGGCTGACATCTTTCGCCAATATTTGCAATCTAACCGTTTCACCAATAGGAATACTCTGACCTGCCACCCTTATTTGTTCATCTCCCAGTTGTAAATGAGTGAGCTGATAGTCTGCCTCATAATCAACCACTGTCGCAATAATCACTGAACGGGCATCATCTGCATGAAACATTGGTAAATCAGAGCGGATCAACATTTGGTTCACCGCTCCTGATGCAATTATTTGCCCATCCGCCATTAAAATCAAATGATCCGCAATGGCTGCCACTTCATCGGCACTGTGACTGACATAAAAAATAGGCAAATTCAGCTCATCATGTATTGAAGCAATCAAAGCCAATAATTCATGTTTACCTTGATGATCCAACGCTGACAATGGTTCATCCATCAACAATAACTTTGGATTGGTTAATAATGCTCTTGCAATACTAATCCGTTGCTTTTCTCCACCCGATAGTTGCATCGGCATTCGCTTGATTAAATGCTGAACCCCCAATAATTCAATGACCTCACCAGGTATCCATTTTTGTTGGGATTTAACACGTTGATAGCCATATTCGATATTTTGTTTAACACTTAGATGTGGAAATAGGCAAGGCACCTGAGAAACATAACCAATTTCCCGTTGATATGTTGGTTTATTTTGTTGCTGATTTTGCCAACAATGACCCGCTATATTGATGACACATTCTGCCCGTTTCTCAAGACCCGCTATAACTCTCAACAAGGTAGTTTTACCACATCCAGACGCACCAAATATTGCCGTCACGGCGGTTTCATGAGCATTGAATTCAACATCCAAAACAAAGTCTTCAAGCGACATTTTCACCTTGATATCGACACTCATAACAAGATACTTTTTCGTCGATTGGTTGCATAAATAAGCAATAACATCACAAATGAAACAATCAACAAACTCCCTGAAAGCAAATGTGCCTGAGTATATTCTAAGGCTTCGACATGCTCATAAATAGCAATGGATAAAACTTGTGTTTCACCAGGAATATTGCCTCCAATCATTAACACAACACCAAATTCACCCACAGTATGAGCGAAACCCAGCACAATGGCCGTAAAAAACCCCATTCTTGCTTGCGGAATAACCACGCTAAAAAAACAATCCAGCGGAGATGCTCTCAATGTTGCAGCTGTTTCAAGAGACTGTCGGGAAATGGATGAAAAAGCCGTTTGTAACGGCTGCACCACAAAAGGCAAAGAATACAATACTGAACCAATCACCAAACCAGTAAAAGTAAAAGCAATCGATTCAACACCCAGGCGACTTAATACTTGCCCTACACCACCTTGTGAGCTTAACAATATCAACAAATAAAAACCCAGTACCGTAGGTGGCAGTACAATAGGCAAGGCAATAATTGCTTCAATCAGTGGTTTAATTTTTGACCTAGTTCTGGATAACCACCAGGCAAACGGAGTCCCTAATACGATTAAAATAAAAGTCGACAAGGAGGCCAGTTTCAATGTTACCGAGAATGCCAACCAATCATTTTCAGATAACAATTCAGTCAGCATAGCCAAAACGCTTAATTATTCTTTTACCTGCCTCACTTTTTACAAAGGCAATAAAATTAATCGCAATGGGATTATTTTTAAGTAACACCGCTTGCTGTGTAATGGGATGATACCAAGACTCTGGCAATACCCAAATATTATTTTTTGAAGCTGTTTTCAATTGCATTATTTGTGACCAGGCAACCAATCCTAAATCAGCATGCCCACTTTTAACAAACTGAAAAGCCTGACCAACATTTTCGCCTTTAACCATTTTACGGTGTAGTTTTGAGTAAATTTTCAATCTTTTTAAAACATCTTTTGCCGCACGCCCATAAGGAGCCAGTTTTGGATTGGCTATGGCAAGAAATTTAATCCTATTATCAAAAAATATTTTATCTTTTAAACCTGCCAGTTGATATTTTGGACTCCATAAAACCAGCTTTCCTGATGCATAAGTAAAACGACTGCCTTCAATTATTTTATGCTTCTTTTGCAATAATTCAGGACGCAAACTATCTGCAGCAAAAAAAGCATCAAAGGGTGCTCCATACATAATTTGAGCATAATGTTTGCCTGTTGAACCTACAATTAAGACTATCTTTTGCTGTGTTTTTTGAGTAAATTCATTGACCAATACCTTTGCCGTTGATAAAAAATTTGAAGCAATGGCAATTTTGGCATTTTGAGCCAAAATATTATTAGCAAAAAGAGACAGGCTAACGGAAAATATGAATTTAGAATAAAATTTCATCATGCGGGTCAATATACTAGTATAAATAATTTGTTCAATATTTATATTTTAAGAATGGGATCACAATAATCTCCATCAATAGATGTTAAATATTCATTCAAATCCATTTAATTACCATTCATTAGTCCCATTACTGAACTATAATCCTAAATAAAAATAAATCTATACAATCAATAATTAAGAATAAATCATGTCAAACTTATATCAAAAAACCATTCTGTCACACCCTTTTCTCACAATCATTCTACTACTGTCTATTTTTTCTTTTTTTAGTTTCCATACACAAAATTTCAAACTGGATGCATCTGCTGACTCCCTATTACTTGAAGGTGATAAAGACTTAGAAGCTTTTCGAGAGATGAGCAGTCGATTTAAGACTCAGGACATACTGATAATCACCTACTCAGTTAAAGATTCGCTGTTCACTGATGAAGTTTTCAAGCACATCACTCAACTCAAAACTGAATTAGACAAAATGCAACGAATTGATTCTGTCATGACCCTCTTGAATATCCCATTACTAAAAAGTGCTGATATTTCATTGGCAGATATGGCAACCAATGTTCAAAATCTGAGTAAACCCAATATTGATAGAAAACGGGCAAAAGATGAATTGATGAACAGCCCTATTTTTAAAGACCTAATCATCAGCAGTGACGGTAAAACAACGGCTATTTTAATCAATTTGGCTAATGATGAAAAATTCACCCAATTACGCCAGCAAAGAGATGATCTCAGTCAAAAATTCAGAAATAAAACCATCACCCCCACAGAACAACAAACTCTCAACAAACTCATTGAAGAATATAGTATTTATGCTGATAAGCTAGCGACTTTAAGACACCAAGACATAGAAAATATTCGTCATATTATCCAGCAAAACCCTGGCCAAGCAGAAATTCATTTGGGTGGCGTGGCAATGATTGCTGATGACATGATCAGCTATATCAAAAGTGATTTAATTGTTTTTGGCGTGGGTGTTTTACTTTTCATTATCGCCACACTTGCCATCATATTTCGTTCGCTCCAGTGGGTTATTTTGCCATTAATGAGTTGTTTTTTCAGTGCCATATTGATGATTGGTATTCTTGGCTATCTGGATTGGAGTGTCACCGTCATTTCATCCAACGTCATTTCATTAATGTTGATTATCACGTTATCTATGAATATTCATCTTGCGGTACGTTATCGTCAGTTATGCCGAGATTTTTCAGATTTAGATCAACAGCAACTGGTCATGGAAACCGTCAATAAAATGGTAAGACCCTGCTTGTATACAGCATTAACAACCATCATCGCATTCATGTCACTGGTGACTAGTGGCATTAAACCTGTGATTGACTTTGGCTGGATGATGACCATTGGGTTAAGTGTCACTTTCATCACTTCATTCACCCTATTTCCTGCAATATTGATGCTTCGAAAAAAATCAGTGGTTACTCAAACAGAAGAAAAAGAATTGCCTTTAGTTCATGTATTAGCATCCATTACAAAACATCATGGCAACAAAGTCATTGCCACTGCCACACTACTGGCAATCATTACCGCGGTTGGTATTAGTCAGCTGAGAGTCGAAAATAGTTTTATTGATTATTTCAGCAAAGACACTGAAATTTATAAAGGCATGAA
>JABHHM010000497.1 GCA_018671575.1 Methylococcales bacterium
AACCAGCTGGAATTCACATACAAACGCATATTTTCATAATGAAGTTTCGGATTCAGGTACAAATCATAGTTATTGATTATACTATTAAGTGACATATGATAGGTAGGGTAGTCTCCTGTCCTGAATTTTATAATAATATATTAAGGTGAAAATAGTGGCAAAGATATTGGCAGTTGATGATTCTGCATCAATGAGACAAATGGTGACATTTACATTGCAAAACTCTAGTCATGACGTGGTGGATGCCGCTGATGGGCAATTGGCTTTGATTGAGGCAAAAAAAGCTCAGTTTGATTTAGTGATTTCAGATGTTTACATGCCGAATATGGATGGAATTACTTTGTGCGGTCAATTACGGACATTACCCAATTATAAATTTGTTCCAATTTTATTATTAACTACTGAGTCCGCTAAAGATAAAAAAGTGGAAGGTAAAAAGGCAGGAGCAACAGGTTGGATTGTTAAACCATTTAATCCTGACCAGTTACTCGGAATTATTAAACGGGTTTTGAATTAAAACTAAATCGAGATGGCAATCAGTTGCCCATTTTTACTCATGTGTCACATGAATGAATGCTATCGGTTTAATTAATCTCGGGTCGAGTTTCTATGCAAGAACATAGGTGCTAGATAACGCTGAGTAGAGTAGCTCGTCTGCTCAAACGAAACTTATGCCCTTGTGGTGTATTGACTATTTTTTAAGTTTTTAGACAACCTCATTGGTTTGATATTGGTAACCATCATGACAATAGATATTTCTCAGTTTAAACAAACATTTTTTGAAGAAAGTTACGAAGGTTTAGATTTGATGGAAACCAATCTGTTGAATCTTGATATGGAAACTGTGGATGAAGAAACCATTTCATCTATTTTTAGAGCAGCTCACTCTATCAAAGGGGGAAGTGGTACTTTTGGTATGTCTGATATTGGTGTGTTTACCCATGATATGGAAACATTGTTGGGTGAAATCAGAGACGGCCACATCAGTTTTACCAAAGATATCATTAATGTACTATTATCATCAGTCGATTATCTGCGTGAAATGATTGAAATAGAAGTCAATGATGGTTCGCAAAATTTAGCAAAGTCTGAACAATTGGGAAATCAATTAAAAGCCATCATCTCATCTGCAGGTCAATCAGTTGAATGTGATGAGATCGTCAATGATGTAGAAGAAACTCAAAATATTATTGAAACAAACTCCGATAATCGATGGAAAATTGAGTTTTCTCCTTATTTGGATCTATTAAGTACAGGCAATGAACCCACTAGAATGTTCAGAGAACTAGAAGAGTTGGGTGAGCTTGAAGTCAATGTGAATAGCTCCGAATTACCAGACTTTGATGAGTTAGAACCAGAATCATGTTATTTAAAATGGATATTGTTTTTAACTGGAAAAATTGAAGAAAATGATATTTATGAGATTTTTGAATGGGTTGAAGATGAATGTGACTTGTCGATTGTTCTGGAAAATCCACCTGTCGAAGTAGCAACGGAAGAAGATCCTGACAGTAGTAAAATTGTTGCCGTTGATTCTGAAGAGGCAAAACCCTCAGTTAAATCAGTAGCTAAAAAGGATAAAACAGAACAAGTTTCCTCAATTAGAGTGAGTACAGATAAAGTTGATGATTTGGTGAATTTATTGGGTGAGTTGGTTATTACTCAATCTATGTTGGGAGATATCGGTAAAAACTTCAACATGGAACGAATGGATCAACTTAAAGATGGTTTGAATCAATTAGAAAGAAGTACCAGAGAATTGCAATCCAGTGTGATGAATATTCGAATGTTGCCAATTAGTTCTGTGTTTAATCGAGTGCCTAGGTTGATTCATGACTTAGGGCAAAAACTCAATAAAAAAGTAGAGCTTGAAATTATAGGTGCAGAAACGGAGCTGGATAAAACGGTACTTGGAAAAATTGGTGATCCACTCGTGCATTTGGTGAGAAATTCACTAGACCATGGACTTGAAATACCAGAAAAAAGGTTGAAAAAAGGTAAGTCTGAAGTGGGTAAGCTGACTCTTGAAGCGGTTAATCAGGTGGGTAGCATTATTATCAAAATAACCGATGATGGAAATGGCTTAAATCGGGATATTTTATTTAAAAAGGCATGTGAAAAAGGCATTGCCAATGAAACGGATGAATTAACCGATGAGCAAGTCTTTGAGTTTATTTTTCATCCAGGTTTTTCAACAGCAAAAGAAGTCAGTGATGTTTCTGGTCGTGGTGTTGGGATGGATGTTGTCAGGCGGAATATTCGAGCATTGGGTGGTCATGTTCATGTGAAATCTGAATATGGTGTTGGTACAACGTTTACCATGAAATTGCC
Source organism: Methylococcales bacterium (assembly GCA_018671575.1). Classification (GTDB taxonomy): domain Bacteria; phylum Pseudomonadota; class Gammaproteobacteria; order JABHGC01; family JABHGC01; genus JABHHM01. The sequence goes on from JABHHM010000497.1 coordinate 2,332, forward strand.
TTTAACCATGGCAATACTTGACGGGCAATTGCTCAGTGTCGGCAAACAAACTTATATTATTCAATTAATATCCATTGTTGAATCAATACAAGTCAAAGAGGAATATATTAAGGAAATGGCGGGTCAAGCAGAATTGTATCAGCTTAGGGGCGAATATATTTCTATTATAAGATTACATGAGGTCTTTGGTGTTGAGACGAATAAACGAAAATTAACAGAAGGTTTATTGGTTGTTGTTGAATCAGACAATGAAAAAATAGGTTTATTTATTGATGATTTAATGGGACAGCAGCAAGTAGTTATTAAAAGTCTGGATACTAATTTTAAGCCTGTTGCTGGCGTGTCTGGTGCAACAATTTTAGGGGATGGTACCGTTTCTTTGATTTTAGATGTGACGGAATTAATTAATATGTCTCGTCAAAAAAATACAGTTTACCGTTCAGTCGAACAATCGCAGGTGATAGAACATCGGGCATGAGGAAATAAACATGAGTGACAATCAAAAAAGTGATGGCGAAACTACCGACTATACAATGCAAGCTATGTCTGGCGGTGTTGGTGAGAATCAATATTTAACTTTCATTTTAGCAAAAGAAGAGTTCGGGATTGATATATTGAGGGTTCAGGAAATCAGGGGTTGGGTGGATGCGACGCCTATCCCAAATACGCCTGATTACATCAAAGGAGTGGTTAATTTACGAGGAACCATTGTCCCTATCATTGATTTGCGAGAAAGGTTTGCCATGGAATCGGTAGAATATGGTCCGATGACAGTGGTTATTGTGGTTAAGGTCATGCAGGGTGAAAAAGAAAAAATCATGGGTATCGTGGTTGACGCTGTGTCAGATGTTTACAATATCCCCAGTGAAGAATTGAAGCCTGCTCCTGATTTTGGTGGGGTGATCAGTATTGATTTTCTAAAAGGTCTCGCTACCATTGATAAAAAAATGGTGAGTGTTTTGGATATTGATCATTTAATCAATATTGGGGTGTTGGAAGATATCAGCAATGAACCTGCTCATTAAAGTTTAAGTAAAATATCATGCGAATTATTGCCGTTATCAATCAAAAAGGTGGAGTTGGTAAAACGACGACGACCATCAGTTTGGCACATGCTTTGGCGTTACAGAATCACTCTGTATTAGCCATTGATTTAGACCCTCAAGCACAATTAACATCAGGCTTGGGAATTAATCCTTTTACCCAAAAAGGGGTTGATCAATTATTGTCAGGTAAAGCAGATGTTGAATCTTTGGTTATAAAAACAAGGGAGAATCTACACTTAATTGCTGCAGGTTCAAAATTGAATGAGTTTGAAACGCTCGGTGGCGATACTGACAAAAAAGGTCATGTACTGCGCAAACTACTGCAAAATTTGCAGAAATCTTATGATTACATATTGATGGACTGCCCTCCATCCTCTGGTTTATTGGTGGTTAATGCTATTTATGCCGCAGAAGAAGTGTTGATTCCAGTCAGCGGTGATTATTTTTCTCTGCATGGAGTGGCTCATTTAATGGGAACATTTAAGCGCTTCGAGACAAAACTAGATCATTCATTGGCTCAATGGATTGTAGTGACAAGATTTTATCCGCGGCGTCGTTTGGCGAATGATGTGCTGAAAAAATTAATGCAACATTTTCCAGATCGAGTATTAGCCACTCAAATTCGTGAAAATACTGCCCTGGCAGAATCACCTAGTTTTGGTAAAA
>JABHHM010000116.1 GCA_018671575.1 Methylococcales bacterium
AAAAAAGACGAACAAAAGAGCCAGTAAGATGGGTAGTTTATTTATTGCGAGTTGCCTTATGCCATTAACCTCCATTTTTTTTGATTTAGACGGAACGTTGGTCGATACTGCACCTGACTTGATTAATAGCCTGAATCGTGTGCGCGTCAAAGCAAATTTACCAGAAATTGCTCATGAATTACTGAGGCCTTATGTTTCTTTTGGCAGTAAAGTATTGGTCGATCAGGGAATTACTGAGTTTAAAGATAAGTCTCGATTGGAAGAATTGAGATTGCAGTTGCTGGATGATTATGAGCAGAATATTGCCGTTCATTCACGGTTGTTTGATGGCATGGAGCAGGTTTTACAAACCATTGAAGACAGTGAATTAAAGTGGGGTGTCATCACCAATAAACCTGCACGTTTTACCTTGCCATTAATGCAACGTTTACATTTGGATAAACGTTCAGCTTGTATTGTCAGCGGAGATACCACCTCTCGCAGTAAACCTCATCCCAAACCGATGTTACATGCTTGTGAATTGACACAATCGTTGGCTAAAAATTGTTTATACATTGGTGATGCCGCCAGAGATATTGAGGCGGGGAAAAATGCAGGCATGCAGACCATGGCTGCTTTGTTTGGTTATATTCTTCCTGATGAAAACCCAAATGATTGGAATGCCGATTATCAAGTCAACCATCCACTGAAAATCAATGAGTGGATTCAACAATATATCCTAGGGAATTAATTTATGGAATTGTCATCATTAACAGCCGTGTCACCAATTGATGGTCGATATGGTTCAAAAACCAACGATCTAAAACCATTTTTCAGTGAATTTGGGTTAATTCGCTTTAGAGTATTGATTGAAATTCGTTGGTTACAGGCATTGGCGAAACATCCACAAATTACAGAAGTTAAAGAGTTATCTGAGTCTGCAAATCAAACATTGAATCAAATTTTTGATGAATTTTCAGTAGATGATGCTCAGCAAGTCAAAACAATAGAACGAACCACCAATCACGATGTGAAAGCGGTTGAGTATTTCCTAAAAGAAAAAATCAGTGGTGAGGAAGAATTAGAAAATATTTCAGAGTTTTTTCATTTTGCTTGTACCTCAGAAGACATCAATAATTTGTCCCATGCTTTAATGCTGAAAAATGGCAGAGAACAGGTTTTATTGCCGCAAATGAAAAAAGTGGTTGAAGCAATTTCTGAGATTGCCAAATCAACGGCAAATCAACCCATGTTATCCAGAACACATGGCCAACCTGCGACACCGACAACCCTCGGTAAAGAATTTGCCAATGTGGTGTATCGGTTAAATCGTCAAATTAAACAAGTCGAATCAGTTGAATTGATGGGTAAAATTAATGGTGCGGTTGGTAACTATAATGCTCACATGACGGCTTATCCAGAAATTGACTGGCAGACATTTGCCAATCAATTTGTCGAATCGTTGGGATTAATCTGGAATCCATACACAACACAAATTGAACCCCATGATTATATTGCGGAATTGTTCGATAGCATTTCGAGATACAATACAATTTTGATTGATTTTAGTCGTGATGTCTGGAGTTACATCTCAATAGGTTATTTTAAACAAAAAACCATTGCTGGTGAGGTTGGCTCATCAACCATGCCACATAAAGTCAATCCCATTGATTTTGAAAATGCAGAAGGTAATTTAGGCATTGCCAATGCGATTTTTGGTCATTTAACACTCAAATTACCTGTTTCAAGATGGCAAAGAGATTTATCTGATTCCACTGTTTTAAGAAATTTGGGCGTGGGATTTGCTCATTCTATTGTTTCTTATAGTTCAACCGTTCGGGGTATATCAAAGCTGGAAGTTAATCCTGCCCAACTACAAAAGGATTTAGATAATAACTGGGCTATATTGGCAGAACCCATTCAAACAGTGATGCGTCGTTACAATATTGAACAACCTTATGAGAAATTAAAAGCATTGACTCGTGGGCAGGAAATTAATCAGCAGGCCATTGTTGAGTTTGTTAAGACACTAGAATTACCTAATGAAGCAAAGAAAATATTAATGGATTTAACACCAGAATGTTATTTGGGAAATGCGGCAAAGCAGGTTGATGATTTGTTGAAAAAGTAGGTGTTTGTAGGGGGCTATTTTAGTCAAAGCTGTAACTTTCTAATCTAGGAGGCTGTCCGAAAACTCATCTTTCCGCCAACTCTGCGTTAAAAATGGTCTCAAAATGCTCATTTACAC
>JABHHM010000271.1 GCA_018671575.1 Methylococcales bacterium
GTCATGCACGCTTACCGGAAGTTCACGGATGTATCTGAATATGTGGACATCAGCTACAAAGTTTCTGAGCGTAAATACACGGCATGGCCATCAGGATTTAAAGAAGTTTTTTCATCTGCCAGAACACTAAAAACTGGTAATCCAGTCATTAAATTAACCAAAGGAGACAAATAATGAGTTTACCCATTATCAGTGCCGAAGAACGCTTAAGTGAAAAGCGTGGCATTAAAGGTGTATTGCTAGGAATTTCGGGAGTTGGAAAAACTTCTCAGTTACTGACCTTACCAGAAAATAACACCTTATTTTTTGACTTAGAAGCCGGGGATATTGCCGTGCAAGACTGGCATGGCAATAGTCTCCGACCAAAAACATGGCAGGAATGTAGAGACTTTGCGGTTTTTATCGGTGGCCCTAACCCAGCTTTACGTGATGACCAAGCTTACAGTCAAGCCCATTACGATGCCATTTGCAAGCAACTCGGTGATCCCAAACAACTGGATCAATACGACACCATTTTTATTGATTCGATTACTGTTGCTGGTCGCTTGTGTTTTCAATGGTGCAAAGGTCAGCCACAAGCTTATTCAGAAAAAACCGGTAAAGCTGATACTCGTGGAGCGTATGGATTACATGGTCAGGAGATGATCGCATGGCTAACTCATTTGCAACATACACGAAATAAAAATATCTGGTTTGTCGGAATTTTGGATGAAAAGTTAGATGACTTTAATCGCAAACAATTAAAAGTATCTTGAACTCTGCCAAAGGCATTATGCCAAATGACATTTCACCTAAAGCTGAACAAGCTCGCTGTGTGAATAGTTTTGATGATTTGAATGGAATTGAATTCATCGGACAAGTTGGCTGGGAAAAAGACCAATATGATGATTTTAAATGTGTCATTAAAACAATCATCACACCTGATCATAAGGATTATGCACAATTAATGGGTAAAGTTGTGGTCAATGCTCCGCCACAAGCAACAAATCAAACTCATTTGTCTGCTGTTCCTGTACAGATCAATAAACCTGCAAAGCCGGTTCCCAATGGTGTACCAGATTGGGCTTCATAAATTAACTTAACCATCTAACGAGCGCAGTAATTACTGCGCTCATGGAGAATCACTGTGCTCTGTTCAATATGCAAACGAGAAGGAAAAGGGTTTTGTTGGATGTCCAACGGCATAAATAACCAACCCAGACAATTTAAGCGTTTTTGCTCAAGGCATTGCCAGTTAATTCATTATCAACAACACATTTATAAACAGGAATATTTAGTCATGAACAACCCAACACTCAATGAAATCCAGGCAATGGCGCAAGTATTAGCACCATTGGGAGAATATGTTGCATCAATAGATATGCAACGACCAATGGCTGATTATAGCCAAGATGAAATACTCAAATTAATTAATGTTGTCATCACCAGTTTTCAAGAAAATCTGACAAAACTTACATTAATTGACCTTCCATTTGATGACGACATCCCTTTCTAACCCGGAGAAATTTTATGTTGAATTTTAATCATAGACCGACATTATCCGAAAAAATCAGTGATTTGATTGATATGGGTATTGTCGATAATGAAAAGCAACAAAAAGCACGGACGTACCTTGGCGCATCACGTTTGGGAGTTTCCTGTGATCGTGCCTTGCAATATGAACATTTAAAAACACCAAAAGATGAAGGCCGTGATTTCAGTGGAAAATTACTCCGTATCTTTCAGGCAGGTCATGTGTTTGAAGATTTAGCGATTAAATGGTTAAGAAATTCTGGCTTTGATCTTTATACCGAAAAACAAGATGGCAAGCAATTTGGTTTTTCGGCAGTCGATGGACGTATCAAAGGCCATGTTGACGGCATTATCAATGATGCTCCACCTGAGTTTGAGATGAGGTTTCCAGCACTATGGGAGGCTAAATCACTGAACGCCAGATCATGGAAAGATACGGTTAGACGTGGCGTTGCCATTTCAAAACCAGTGTACGCCGCACAAATGGCAATTTATCAAGCATATATGGAACCGATCATACCTAACATTTCAAAATGTTCGGCACTGTTCACTGGCATTAATAAGGACACGGCTGAATTGTATTTTGAACTCGTGCCATTTAATGCCGAACTGGCTCAAAAGATGAGTGATAAAGCCGTGAAAATACTTCGTGCCTGTGATGCTGATGATTTATTACCACGAATCACCAATGATTCTACTTTTTTTGAATGTAAATGCTGCTCATGGCAGGACAGATGTTGGGAGAGACATAATGAATACACCAAATAATACTTTTGAATACAGCCAAATACGTGGTGTTAGAGACACCAAGCCAGAGCATATTATAACGACTTGGGATGAGTTTGTTGAGTCGCTGAAATCGCCCGTTATTAGAGGTCAGTTAGCATTAATTGATTATTTACAAGCTGATCGTAAAACTCAGACAAAACAGAAAAATGGCAAGGCATGGATTCCTGCTAAATTTCAATCTGACGGTACTAGATCTGATAAAAATGTTGAAACTATTTCTGCATTTGTTGCGGATTTGGATAATAAAAGTGGCCCCGTAGTTACAGAGGATAGCATTCGAAATACGCTAAAATCTATCACATATGCCACCCACACAAGCTATTCACATAGTCTTGATAAACCGAAATGGCGTGTCATTATTCCATTTTCACAACCTTGTTCAATAGACCGGTTTCCAGCAGTATTTGAATATTTTCAATCACTGTTTGAGGGTACTTTGGATTGCAGTTGTAGAAACCCAAGTCATTTGTTTTATTTGCCTTCTTGTCCTCCTATGGGTGAAAAACTGTATCAGTTTTTTCAACAGGATGATGTTTGGTTTAATCCTAAATCAGTGGATCAATCAGCATCGAATAAAAAACCAAAATTGGTTAAATCCAATCAAACTAACAATCTGGTTTCCATTGATTTAAATCAAAGTGCAGATATTAATCTCAAACAATTAGGTCTTGGAAAAGCCATTAAAAACCTGATTTTAACAGGTCAGGCACTGAAGTATCAATCACGAAGTGAAGCAGTATTTGCTGTCATTTGCACCTTGGTATCCAAAAAAATTGATGACAAGAGCATCATGGCAATCTTGTTAAATCCCAAATACAAGATATCAGACATGCCGAGAGAAAAATGTCAAAAAGACACTTCTTGGCTGGTTGATGACATCAATAGAGCTAAAGATAAAATACTCGTGCCATTTCAAAATGCAATCGATTTAATTGAACGCATATTACCGCAGTTTGGTGCTAACCCTGGTATGGCTTTTGAAGCTGAAACAATCGAGGCGTTAACTCTCATAAAAGCACGAGACAAATCTGCTTATATGAATATCAGAGCAGAAATAAAAAACCAAAAAGTACCTATTACATTTCTTGAAAAAGAATTGGGATCAGCTGATACAGAGAATATTGTCGGTGCAGCAGAACACAACCCTGAGCAAAGTGTAGCTTCTGAGATGATTGCTAAAGCCAATCAATATCTTAAATATGATATGACTTCTGATAGTTGGATAAAATATTCTGATGGCTTTTGGAACAAAATTGAAGCACAGGAAATTCAGATTCTTGTACAGAAAATCATCAAAAATGATGCGATAATATTTCCTGAAGGTTATACCTCAAATTATGCATCGGGTGTCATCACATTACTTAAAGGCTTTATGCCGTTTGGTGAGTGGAACACTAATCGTTCATTAATTCCATTTAAAAATGGTGTATTAGATTTAGACAATCAACTGTTTTTCCCACATAGCCAAGCAAATAAACTTGCATGGCAACTTAATTATGATTATTTACCCAAACAGCACTGCCAACCGATTATTGATTGGCTTTATAACACATTAAAAAATGATGTATTAGTGCAGTGTCTTCGTGCATATCTCAATGCCATTGTTAAAGGACGATCTGATCTTCATCGTTTTCTTGAAGTTGTTGGGCCAGGCGGTAGTGGCAAATCGACATTTTTAAAATTGGCAATGCAACTGGTTGGTGAGTCAAACACCATTTCAACTGAACTCAAGCATCTTGAAAACAATCGTTTTGAAGCCGCTAATTTATTTAATAAACGACTGATATTGATTGCCGATGCTGAACGATATACGGGTGATGTATCCGTTCTTAAGTCTATTACCGGAGGTGATCCACTCCGTATTGAGCGTAAATATGTTCAAACCAGTGGCCATTTCATCATTAATGCAATGGTATTAATTGCATCCAATGAATCAATTCAAAGCAGTGAATATACCAGTGGATTGTATCGTCGTCGTTTAACCATTCATTTTGACAATCCAATTCCACTTGAAAAACAACGTAATTTAGAAACGGAATTTAAACCATATTTGCCTGGACTAATCAATTGGGTTTTATCAATTAGTGACGAAGAAGTGAATCGATTATTAAAACCTGCACAGTCAGATAAAATAATTCGAATATCACAAAAGCGAAACATTCTTGAAACAAATCCGTTGGCATCTTGGCTTCATCAAAATGTTGGTTATTCACCAGGTTTTGTTATGCCTATCGGAGTCGCTCGTAAAATGAAAGATCCATATGAGGTAACCAGCTATGAAAAAGAGAGTCGATGGCTGTATCCAAACTATGTGAAATTTTGTGAGACATCGGGTAGCAAACCCATCGCACTTCAACGGTTTTCA
>JABHHM010000121.1 GCA_018671575.1 Methylococcales bacterium
TGATACCCTCTGAATAGTTACAAATTATAAAACTCTTTATTTTTTAAAGGGCTTTTTATTGTCTATGTAAAAAACCGAATTTTCTCCAATAGCAATTTTCATCAGCCGATAATAAACATTGACATTACACTTTTAATCATTAAACTCTCGTTCATCAAGTGGTGCAGATAACCACATTAATCAATACAAGGTCATAGGAGAAATTACATGCATAAATCAAATAAGCAACAACTCACCTAGCTTTCCTAATGACAATTCAACTGGAAGGCAAATGTCGTTTGTCTTCCAGTCAATAAAACCCTGAATGACAAACGTTGTTCAGGGTTTTTTTATTCCCTGAAAAAAATCAAATAATGAGGACACTCGAAAAATCGAGTGATGGATTGTTATGTCTATTAAAAAGATACTCAATAAGGGAAAAGTGCCTGTGAAAATATTTACAGATGATATTGATCATATGGCAATGCAGCAATTAATCAATATATCTCAATTGCCTTTTATTCACAGTCATGTGGCAGCAATGCCTGATGTTCATGTGGGAAGAGGAGCAACTGTCGGATCTGTAATTCCTACATATCAAGCGATTATTCCTGCAGCAGTTGGAGTGGATATCGGTTGTGGAATGAATGCTGTTCGTTTGAGTTTAAAGGCAAAAGAATTGCCAGATAACTTGCGAAAAATCCGTAATGAAATTGAAAAGGTAGTACCCGTTGGATTCAATATGCATAAAGTGGATCGGGCACGTGAATCGACTATTCGTGCGTTAAGTGGTGGTTTGGATGAGGTATTGAAAAGACATCCAAAAATGACTTCAAGACAGAAAAAACCTTATCAGACCTGGATTCGACAACTGGGTAGTTTGGGGGGAGGTAATCACTTTATTGAATTATGTCTGGATGAAAATGAGGATGTCTGGGTTATGTTGCATTCAGGCAGTCGAGGTATTGGTAATGTGATTGGTCAGTTTTTTATCGACAAAGCGAAGCATGAAGCGGTGCGCAATCGTGTGAACTTACCCGACAAAGATCTTGCTTATTTTACTGAAGACAGTGAAATTTTTGATGATTACGTGCAAGTGGTTCATTGGGCGCAGGACTATGCAATGGCAAATCGTCGGGAGATGATGAATCTCATTGTAACGTGGTGATGGAAAATCAAAAAGATTTGGTTGAAATTGTTCATACCTTGAAGCAGGTAATTTGTATTAAAGGTTAAATAAATAGAAAGGGAATAAATATGAAGATTAATTGTCTGTATTTTTATCATTTGAATGTCGAGAGAAAATATAAAAATCAAAAAATTTTGATAGGAAAAACTCATGAAAAAGTCGTTATTGGAAGAAATAATTGCTTGTTTGCCAGAAGGGCGAACGAAATATTATTATTTTAAGGATAAATATGCATTGATGTTATTGTCTTATCTTGTGGGTGACGGTAAATCAGTGGCTGAATTAAAGAATAGCCACTTTAAAAAACTGTTACAGAAGCAGCAAGTCAAAACATTGTTGGCTCGGTTAGGTCATGGTTATATTGAACAGCAGGATTTGCATAGTTGCTGGGCCGAATCCGTGCAGCCATTTATCATCACGGTTGGTCGTTGGGGTGGAGATGATCCACGTTGGCAACAAACCACACGCCATGGCTATAATTTAGTGGTTCAGCTAAATTTTAGTAATGCTCATGATTCTCTGTATCGTGAGTTGGTTAAACCGACTGAATCGGCTGCCTTGAATAATTATGGCCATCCAGTTTTATTGCCAGAGCAGTGTAAATCGCATAGAGAAACATTGGCATGGGCAAGGTTGGATCTGGACTTTGAGACCAATGAAGTATTGATCGAAGAAATACAAAGTGATTGGGTACGTGAGGCTGTTGATTTGTTACAGGTGGCACAAAAGTCTAAAGCCAATGGTCATCATTCTCACGCTTGGTTCGATATAAAAGGTCAGGTGGATAATGTCATTAAATACGTTAAACAGACTTTAGAGCCTTACATGAAAATATGGGATGAGGCTGTGTTAGCGGCAACACTTGATTTTGTTCATAACGAACTTGGGATAAATAAGGTTTTTTATCACAGTCATGAAAGTGGTGCTAAATTGAAAAATATTTCAGGCAATACGCCACGAAATTTATATTCTAAGTTACCTAAACAATTTTGTTTTGAGAAAACCATGGAAAGTCCTGTTTTTTTACAAAATGATAGTCGTTTTAAAAGAATGACTAGAAAAATGTCGATGCCATACTGGTATCGCTTAAACTTATAAGGAGAATAAAAGTCATGCCTACCATACGAAATTTGTATGCCAAACACCCTTTGATGAGTAAGGGGGGAGCGCATACCAAGAGTAAAACCAGTCAAAGAGTTCAGCAGCGAGAGTCGTTGCTTGATGAAGTTGCTGACTATTTTTATGAACATCAGCAAAGCAAGCAGGCTGATACTGATCTTGATGATCAGGATGTTAATGATGAAAGGGAGCTGGAGGCTCCCTTTTTTAATGGTGGGATATTAAATATGCAATGTGAAAAAATTGGGAGGCTTCTAAAAAGTGGTCAGGTTTCTGTACTTGGTTATGGCGCAACGATTTGATAATCTCCAGTCATGGCTAAAAAACCAAAGCATTAAGTAGAGCTGTTAAAATTGTTAAAGAAAATTCGGTGACCAATTTGAAAATTAGTAATGAAATTAAAAACAGGGAAGAATATCTAAAGTCATGTATAGAAGCCTGACCCCCTTTTTGTCCCCTTTTTAAGATTTGACAGGTCAATACATATTAGGAGGCAAGTTTTATGTAACCAGGCACACCATATTGTTAATTTCTCAAATAATACCTAAATGCCAGTATCACCCACTAGAAATGGCGCAGACCGAATTGCAATCGTATTTTTTAATACCCAGACAATGACAGTGGCAATGTCATCACCATCCAGATTGACAATGTGTGGTTTTTCTTCAATGAAAGCAATATCACAGTTTTTAAATTCATAATAAATTGTATTACAGCTATATGGGTCTGCTATCAATATGATTTTATCATCATCATATGGGTGATTTCTTGGAGATCCATAAAAAGGCACATGAGTTTGTTTTAACTGTTCATAGTTTGATGGCTTACTAACTGCCTGAATTTCATAAATTTGTGTTGTTTGTAAAAAGTGTGTGATTTTCATTTTATTTCCTGAAAATACGATAAATGTAATTGGTTTATGAATTTATATAAAAAATTAAGTCGGCAAGGTAACATTACCTATTTTACTATATAAGCAGTTTAAAATTATTGATTATTATCAATTAAATCTATTAATGTTGCTTTTAAATATCGTCGCTGTCCAAATAAGTGGTCTTCAATGCCGTCATGTATTGTCTGTAATGTGTCCGCATCAAATTCCGTCAGTTTTTTATGAGCACGAATATCCCATTCACCTTCTGAGTCCTCAATGTAAACACCAAAAGACTAAA
>JABHHM010000501.1 GCA_018671575.1 Methylococcales bacterium
ACATTAGACTTATTATCGGGTGCAAAATTCACACTCAGTGGCAATGAACTATTTTTGATTATTGGACTCATTTTTCTTTATATCGAAGTCTTGAAATCAACCAAAACTTCAAAGGATACAATCATTGATCATTTGTTTTCAATGATTGTCTTTGTGGTTTTTTTGATAGAATTTATAGTGGTAGAAAAAGCGGGAAATACGACGTTTTTGTTATTGATGTTGATGTCTTTCTTTGATGTGATTTCAGGTTTTACCGTGTCTATTTCTACTGCCCGTAGAGATTTCGCAATGGGCGATTAATGAAATAATGTTTTTTCCAGAATTAAAACTTAGGAGCGGGAGGTTATTTCGTGCTCGTTCCTTAGGACATACGCAATAACTTCACAGTTTGCGGTTATTTTTTAGAATAAGTTCAGTCCAACATAACTTTCCAGCGTTATTCCTGAACTTTGTCTAGCCCCTTCTGATTTGGTAATGATTCGATAAATAATGACAGGATTAATTGCTTGGTCAGATAGGTCAGAAACGGTAGAAACAGTGCTACTGGAACTGCCTCCCTGTGATTTCATTTCATACCATTCTATTAAATAAGTTGGCTTATTTTTAATGCCTAAGTCCTTGAGTGGAACGGTGAGGCTGAGTGCGCTACTCACATTGGCTGGAACGGCATTTAAATCTTTGTGGTAAAACCCTGGGTTATTTTGGGTAAAGGTGTTTTCCAGTCGTATATCTAGGTTATTGACGGTGCCGACTTGCATTAACTCTTCAATTTGTCCCAGCGCACCTTCTGCGGACGAAAATGCCAGATCATAGTCTTGGAAATTCCCCGAAATTTTTTCATCCATTTTAGTGAGTTGCAGTGTGGTGGTTCCTAGCATGGTTAAGACGGCAAGCATGACTAAACTTAATATTAATACCATTCCTGATTGTTGATGTGGTGTGTTATTGCTCATTTTAAAGCTACCTTTTATAAACAAGATCTGACGGCAATGGTTGACTCAACGGCCAATCGTCTTTTTTTATCTTGAAACGGCCCTGCTGTTGCGTCAAGTAGAGAATAATTGGTGATGATGTCTTTATAACGTACTCCATTGGCTGATCTTGCCAATATTCCTACTTGCACACTGAGAATTTTATTGGTTCCAACTTGATTGGCTTTGACGTATTGATTAATACTTAAATCGCCTGTGGTATCAACGCCATATAAAAAATGCATGGTTTCAATTTCTTCGATCAGTGCTTGAGGGGTAACGCTGCCACTTCCTAGGCAAAATAGGTTGTTGTCTTTAATATAATAGGTGTCAACTGCGGGATTAACTGCAACAGCTTGGCCGAGGCAGTCAGTGGTTGCTTCATGTCGAATGGTAATGGTATCTCCTGTGTCATTATTGTCACAGGCAATGCCATCGCAGCCACTCAGTGGTACAAAATTATCAGAGCAAGCTTGATCGTAGTTGCTGTCATCTCCATCTCCAACGGTATTGCCCGCCAGTCGAATACTGTCACGAATGATTGATATGGCAAATCGTGCATTTTCCTGGATGAAAACGGCATCACCATTGATTTCAATCATTCGCTTGTTGTAGCTGGTTATTTGGATTAATCCGACGGATAAAATAATTCCAATGGTCATTGAAATTAATAATTCTAATATTGAAAAACCAAAATTAGTTGAACCAATCGGTGAGGAATTCATTAGCGGATAAACTCTTTAATGATTTGTTGTGGCGTATTATTTTGACTCCAAAACAAAGTGATTCTATGGGGGGATGTCCTCATTCCACTGTCGCTACAGACATCCGTATCTGAGTTGTCGTTATCAATACAAGCAATGGTGGCATAACCACTAATTAAGTTTTCAATATTATCTTTCCAGTTTTTAATGTCATAGGTCGCCATCTGTAAGTTATCACAAGTGGCGGATTCACAATTTTGATCTGCAATAATATTTCGGGTGTCAATATTGATGTAAGCGTTGTTTTTAACACCAATCATATTAACACGCATGCGTTCGGTCATGTCATGCATTAAAATACTGGCTTGTGACCTTGTGATGGTGTCTTGATTGTTGCCAAAACTTAATAGCATGATGCCTGCAATACCTAACAAGCCAAATGTTAAGATAAATAAGGTGATTAACATTTCTATTAAGCTGAAGGCTAATTGTTTTTTTGATTTTTCTAGGTTTATGTACATATTTAGTTTCCTAAAAGACCTTCCAACCTAATTCATTGGTGGTATAAAGTCGGTCATTGTTAAGGTCATGCCATTTTTGTCCTAAATGATCAATTGCAAAACTACCTGTGTCAGCCATTCGTTCTCCTGTTTGGGGAACAATTTCCAACAAAAATTGACTGTCGGTTGCTTGAGTAATAAATAAGTCATAAAAAATGACATTGGCATTAGTGACCAAATTCAGCATTCTTGGTAGAGCTGGTGATCCCGTGTTGTTACCTGCTGTAGCTGCACCCTGATAGGTGTTGTTTAATGAATATAGCTTGACCATTTCGTTACTGAGTTGCAATAGAGTAACTTGTGCTTCGTCAAGATAAGACTTGCTGACAATGACTTGATAGGCTGGAAAAACAATATTAAAGAGAATGCCTAGGATACTCACGACAACCAGAAGTTCTACCAGACTAAATCCATGAATACATTGTTTGTTCATGATATTAACCATTCCTTAGGAACCGAGCGCAAAATAATTTTCTGTTCTTGATTCCATCTTCGCTTCACCTTTAAATGACTGAGGCATAAGATTCGATAAATTTCATCCCCGTTCTTTGTCAATATTATACGCAGTCTTTCTTCTCCTCAACCTGTACCTTTCCTATCGATGATATGGTCAGTGTTCTGCCTGTTACTTTATTGCCTGCAACACTATCGCAGAGTGTAAAGTTTCCTGTATTGGCCGTTGGTGTGATCGTGCTTCTGGAAGTATAGGTTATTCTGCCTGCCAGCACAGTGTTTACATTTCTGCTCAAGTTTGCTCCCACGGGCAGTGCTTCCTGGATTTTTAAGGTTTCATCTGCGGTCATGATGCCGTCAGCATTGGTATCAGCAAAAATAATCCAGCCAAGTGACCAGTCTTTTTGGGTGACGAGATCACAGGTGTTGGTGGTTGTTTTCGGACATAAAATAACATTGTTGCCTCGTGAAACAGCTTCACTTCTAGCATAGTATAAATCAAGCAAGAGAGTGTTGCTCCATCCTCCCATTCGATTGTTTTGTACAAAAGAAAAAAAGTTTGGGACGGCTACGGTCGCCAATATGGCGACCAAAGCTAAAGTGACCATGATTTCAATTAATGAAAATCCTTTTACTTGCATTTTATGTCCTTAGGGATTCGCACAAACAACTTCCCATTTTTGCTTTTATCTTCATGTCATCTTCAATCATAAACGTTCGGAATAGAGCGACTATGTTGACACTTTTATTCAATCAAATCGTCTAAATTTGACATAATGCTAAAACCAAGAACGAGAAGTTATTTCGGGCCTACCCCTTAAAAAGTTTTACGCCAAGTGTATCTTTTGGCTTGAGCTTTATTGCTTAACATCAATAAGCTGACAATGCTACCATCACTAATTGTTACATTGGCAGTAATTTTTGCAGGAGCGGTTAACTGAAAACGAAAGCGAGTCGGAATTCCCTGGCAAACTTTTAAGCCTGATGGGATACTTCCATTCACCAGATCACTGTCGGTGAAAACTTTATCACGGTTAATATCAAATGCCAAATCCGTTGCGCCTCCAGTAAATGCATCGACATACATGAGCCAGCTACATCCGCCTCGGGTACAAGCGCTGTCATTAATGGGGATGGCGGTTGCAAAAAAGACATTTTTTCCACCCATGACGACGGGATCGGCAACCAGTCTTTCTGATCCACTGAATTCACTGCTGCCTTTATCGGTAAAATTGATTGTCCAACCTGCATAAGCATCATAGTCTATGGTTTTTCCATTGCTGAGTCGATACTCATTGATGGTGGTTAAAGTGACGTTAAATAATTTTGCTTTGGTGATGGTTTTTACGTCTTTGACCGTGACACTTTTATCCCTGATGGCATAAAATGCTTGTGTTGTTTTATTACTTTCATCGCCATTCCAATGATATTTTCCTGTGCCAAATAAGACCATTACCCCACCTTTTGGATGCCCTAAAACCACGGGTTTTGTTGTGATGGGTTGATTGTTGGCATTGAATAATTTTTTTGATACGCCATTGTTTGGATCAATCACCCATAAGTTGCCCTGTAAGTCTCCTGCATAAACACGGTCTATTTTTCCATCATTGTTCATGTCCACTAATTCAGTGGAGGACAATCCTTTGCCAAGATTGCTGATTTCTGAAATTTTTTGACCTGTAGTGGCATTGACTACAAATAGTTTTGATGGTTGTGGACTGTTGATATTTTCAGGAAAACCATTACCAAAAATAGCCACTTCGGTATTATTTTTTAGGACGGCTAATTTGGGTTTGCTGAATGAAAACCCCATGTCCTGATGACTGAATTCCCATAAAACGTGTTTGGCCTGCATCCAATCTGGTGAACTCACATCTAACGCATAGATTGATTTACCACCCGCTCCTAAGCCTCCTGTTAAGATGGTTTTTTGACCCAGTTTTTGAATGGTGGGTGTCATATCAACATAATATCGATGATTTTTACTGTCAGATAAAGCGTTTAATCCTTTAAACTGTTCGGTTGAAAATAAGCCATTGGGAATGTAGGCAAATAATTCTTTACCTGAAATTGTGCTGAATGCATGTAACATTCCATCATTAGCACCCACATAAATAACTCCGATATCTTTATTGAGGGGGTCTGTGGGAACAAACACCGCTTCTGAATGAATGATGTCTCCGAGCTTGGTGGATTTGATGAAATTAACACTGAATTGTTTTTTATCTGAATCACTTAATGCGGACGGCGCCATTCTGATGATGTCGGATTTTTGTGTGTTATCAAGATTGTCATAGTTGAAAGTAACACCTTGGCTAATATTTTTATTATAAGTTAATAATTTTCGATTTTGTCTTTGGTTGGAAGGGTCAGATACTTTCCATAATAGTTTTGACGTGTCAACGCTGCCGTCGGATTTGATATTATACGCCAGAATGTCACCTTTCCAGGGGTCAGTATCAAAGACTACTTGATAAGCTTGCTTACTGTCATTGGGTGAAATAACATGGCCATTGTAATAAGCTGCGGAACGTGCAGCACCTGATAAGACTTCTGCTTTGGTGGCATTGATGATGGTTTTGAATGACTCTAGTAATTCCGCACTGTTGGTTGCTTCATGGAATTCACCTCCACCCGCTTTTGCAGCTGATTGCAAAATGGTTGGGCTACCAACGCCATCACCAAAAGCGACAAAATGAGAAATGATATTTTGAATGCCTTGATTCTCTGTCTCATTGCCAGGTCTAAAATCAATGTCATGTAATGCTTTGGCAACATCAATAATATATTTTTTTGAGGTATTACCCGTGCCAGTATAATTGGTTAATAACTGAGGTGACAACCGATAGTCATAAGTTGAGTCACCATCAGTCAATAAAATAACATGATTTTGTGGTGGAATTTTTACGGTGGTTTTACATTGTGCCGTTTCAATTCCATTATTTTGATTAACGGCTTCAATGGCTTTTTTCATAGAAATTGCGGGTAAGCCTGCAAAACTTTCCCACAATGTAACAATGTCTGTTGATGTGGTTGTAATGAATCTTGTCCACTGATAAGAACGATTGTATCGTAAATTAGGATCTCCGCTGGTGGTATATTCATCGCCACTTTCATCTTCGCCAAAAGAAACTACCTCGGGAGTTCTTTTGAAAAAATCGGTGACTTTGACTGTTTTCTCGTCGTCTGAATTGGGATGAATGGTGATATCCGCATTTGCTCCAATGGCAAAATATCGTCCCATTTGCGTTAAAGATTCTGCCAATGGCGTACTGCCAGCTGCTTTCATGCTGTCTATTTGGTCAATTAAGTAGTCTGAAAAATTATAGGTTGTTTCCGTGGTTTCGCTGGTTTCTTCTGGTGTACCTGATTTATAGCATTTAACTCGCCTGGATCTTTTTCTCTTTTTACAGCTGTATTTTTGACGACTGACTGTTGTCGTTGTTTGCGTGGCTATATTTGATTGAATGGGAGAAATGGGAACTAAAATATCGGTAATGGTATCTCTGCCATCAAACCGAGATAATCCAATATTAACCGCAGGTAATCCATCAGTACGATTAATCAGTGCTGTAATTAATGCTTTGGCTGCTCTTTTTAGATGGGTGAGACGTTGTTTTTCTTCGGTGTATCTGCATGAACGATTACTGTCAATGCAATAACTCATTGAGCCAGAGTTATCAAATAACAACATGATATTTGGCGTAACTTCTTCAATATTATTTTCAATTTTTATGGTTGATCCTCTGTCAATAAACAAAGGCACCTGGCTAAGTAGTCCGACCTCTGTTTCAGTGGCATATGAGCTGTAATATTGAAAGAATGCTGTCATTGATATTACTGTCATTAGTAATAATTTATGAAAGTTCATAATTATTCTCCAGATTTATTGTTATGATGATCCGTTGCTTTAAATTCTTCCTTAACAATAATCATAGAAAGTTACAGGGTAAAAATCTGTGACCAAATGCTCAATAGTGTTTTTCCATAAATTTTATTATCGTTTAAGGTAACACGCCATCAATAAACTACCCTTATTGCGCAGAATTTTTGTTCGCCTTTTTTGTTACAAAAATAGGCGTGTAGTTGTTCTAATCAACTGTTTTTGTGGCAAAAATGATGGACAAAAAAGCCAGTAAGATGGGTAGTTTATTGATTGAGAGATGTTTAATGTGCCTCTCCCCAATTATCACCAACACCCACTTCAACAATCAGTGGTACATCTATTTCAGCGCATTGTTGCATCATTTCAGTGGTTTTGTTTTTTACCTCTTCAATTTGTTCAATGTTCACTTCAAACACCAGTTCATCGTGAACTTGCATGATCATTTTGACATCAGGTTTATCTTGTAAAATCCACTGATCCACATCTATCATGGCTTTTTTAATGATGTCGGCTGCTGTACCTTGCATGGGGGCGTTGATGGCAGATCGTTCTGCGTATTGTCGGCGTTGTCCATTTTTGGATTTGATGTCAGGTAAATAGAGTCGTCTACCAAAAATGGTTTCAACATAACCTTGTTCTCGGGCAAATTCTTTGGTGGTTTCCATGAAGCTCATGACACCTGGGTAGCGAGAAAAATACAAGTCAATATAGTTTTGTGCTTCTTGTCGTTTGATGCCAAGCTGATTGGCTAAACCAAAAGCAGACATGCCGTAAATTAAACCGAAATTAATGGCTTTTGCGGAGCGTCGTTGTAGGCTTGAAACATCTTCTAATGCAATATTAAAGACTTCAGCTGCGGTTGATTGGTGAACATCCAGTCCATTAGAAAAGGCACTGATTAAACCCTCGTCTTTGGATAAATGTGCCATGATTCTTAATTCAATTTGTGAATAATCAGCCGCCATTATTTTATAGCCATCAGGTGCAATAAATGCCTGTCTGATTTTTCTGCCTTCTTCACTGCGTATCGGAATATTTTGTAGATTAGGGCTGTTTGATGATAAACGACCCGTAGCAGCTACCGCTTGATGATATGACGTGTGAATTCGTTGGCTATGAGCATCAATTTGTTCGGGCAATTTGTCGGTATAAGTCGATTTTAGTTTGCTGAGACCTCGATGTTCTAATATCAGTTTGGGTAAAGGATAATCCAAGGCCAGTTCCTGTAAAACATTCTCAGCAGTAGAGGGTTGTTTCTTAGGTGTTTTTTTGAGGATGGGTAATCCCAGTTTTTCAAAGAAAATATGCTGAATTTGTTTGGGTGAATTGAGGTTGAATTTTTCACCTGCAATGTCGTAAGATTTTTCTTCAATTTCAAACAATCGCTGTGAAATTTCATGGCTTTGTTGTTTGAGTAAATCAGCATCAATCATGACACCGTTTAATTCTATTCTGGATAACACAGGAATTAATGGTATTTCAATGTCTTGGTAGACTGATTTTATTGGTGGTGTGTCAGATAGCTTGGGCCAAAGATGTTGATGTAGACGAAAGGTGATATCTGCATCTTCTGCCGCATAATTCGATGCTTTTTCCAGTTCTACTTGATTAAATGTAATCTGTTTTTTGCCTTTACCAGCGATGTCTTCAAAATGTACGGTGTGGATATTGAGATATTTTAATGCCAGTGAGTCCATGTCATGTTTGGTTGCTGTGCTGTCATAGATATAAGATTGCATCATGGTGTCATGTTGAATGCCATTTAATTCAATGTCACACTTATTTAAGACATTGCGGTCATATTTTAAATGTTGACCTACTTTCTTTTTATTTCTATCTTCTAGTAATGGTTTTATTTGTTGTAAAACGGATGTTTTGTCAAGTTGCTCAGGGACTCCAGGGTAGTCATGTGCTAAAGGAAGGTAGGCGGCTTCTCCTGCTTTAACTGAAAATGACATGCCGACCAAATCAGCTTTCATATAGTTGATGGACGTTGTTTCCGTATCAAAAGCAAATAAATCCGTTTGATTTAACTTGGTGATCCATTGATCCAGTGATTCTTGTGTGAGGATAGTGTCGTAGTGAGTTGCTTCTTTTTCAATGATGGGTTCTTCCGTTGTCGATTGTTCATCAGCTGGAAGTTTGGCGAGCCAAGATTTAAATTCATATTCAGCAAATAACGAGCTTAACTGTTTATTATCTGCTTCGGTCATTTTTAACTCATTGGGAGCAACATCTAATGATAAGTCACAGACAATTGTGGCTAATTGTTTTGAAATGGGAATTTGTTCAAAACTGTCACGCAAATATTCTCCCACTTTGCCTTTGATTTCATCGGCGTGTTGGATGATTTTATCCAGGCTGCCGTATTTTGTTAGCCACTTTACCGCTGTTTTAGGGCCAACTTTATTAACACCAGGAATATTGTCTGACGTATCTCCCACCAATGTTAAGTAGTCAATAATTTGATCGGGTTTGATACCAAATTTATCAATCACTCCTGCTTCATCAGAGATAAAATTTTTCATGGTATCAATTAAGGTGACAGATTGATTGACCAGTTGAGCTAGGTCTTTGTCTCCAGTAGAAACTAAAGTATCAAAGCCTGCTTTGGTTGCCTCAACTGATAATGTTCCAATGACATCATCCGCTTCTACATTGGGGACAATGAGTAACGGTAGCCCCATGGCTTTAATGATTTGATGTAATGGCTCTATTTGTATTCTTAAATCGTTGTCCATGGGAGGGCGATTGGCTTTGTAATCAGGGTAAAAATCGTGCCGAAAAGTTTTTCCTTTGGCATCAAAAACGACACAAAAATAGGAAGTAGGGTAACGTTCCATCAAACTTTTCAGCATATTGATGACCCCGTAAATTGCCCCCGTTGGCATTGATTTGGAATTAATCAATGGCGGCATTCCATGAAATGCTCTGAAAAGGTAGGAGGAGCCATCGACCAATACCAGTAAATTTTGTTTTTTATCGCCCACCTATTTAACCTTCCCTTGTTTTTTCAATTGAAAATGATTGTTGCCTGTGTGTTGCCCTACCATTTTAAGAACGGGCCGCAGGGCGTGATGATTGTTCAGTAAATCAGCTTGTCCAGTGAGTTTGTATTGTCCGTCAGTGGTTAAAGTGATTTTCCCGTTGGCTTTGATGTCACCATCCTTGAGTGCGAAGCGAGTAATGATCTTTTCATCATTGGTGGCAATTTTCAGCAATACATGACCTAAATTCACCTTAGATTGTACGGTAATATTGAGTTTGTCAATCTCTATAACCCCTTTGGCAGAATGTAATGCCATGGGATGATAGTTAATATCGACTAAATCTACCATGGCTTTACCATTGAGCTTAATGCCATATGTTTTAGTGAAATTGGATAAAAAAGACAAGGGCAATAATGTATTGATTGAGTGAACGATGATTTTGTTTGACAAGTAGGCAGTGAGTTTCGCTTCACCTTTATGATTGGCTATTATCCATTTTAATTCGATTGGAATCTGGCCAAACCAAATTCTCCAGAGACTAATTTTCCATTTAACTGATCCTATGAT
>JABHHM010000184.1 GCA_018671575.1 Methylococcales bacterium
CTTCTTTGCCACAAAAATAGTTATGTAGAGCGACTACACGCCTATTTTTGTAACAAAAAAGACAAACAAAACTTCTGCGCAATATGGGTAGTTTATTTATTGCGCGTTACCTAAGAATACCAAACAAATCTAATTTGACTGATTTTCAGACAAAAAAATAGCCCATTTAATGAGCTATTTTTCTATTTTAGTCTAAAAAAGCAGATTAACTTTCACGAGATTTTTTCATTTCTTTCAAAGCAGTTTCATGACGAGCTCGAGCTTCTTTTTGCTTAGCTTCCATTTTTTCCATCATTGCTTTTTGACGCTTTGACATTTCTTCCATCATTTTAGATTGCTTTTCCATCATTTTTTTGTGGCTTTCAGTCACTCTTTTTAAAGCTTCTTTTTCAGCTTCAGCCACTTTGTTTTCAATTTTAATTTGACGATCAGACATGTGCTTCATTGCTTTACGATGAGCTTCTACAGCTTGCTTGTTAGCAGCTTTTTGTCTTTCCATCATTTTTTTCATTGCTTCTTGTTGCTGTGACATTGCTTTAGTTCGTTGTGCAGTCATTTCTTTTTGCTGCTCAGCAGTTAAAGCAACTGGTGCTACGTTATATGGAGCATAACCGTAAGAAGGAGCATTGTAGCCATAACCATTTCCAGAAGCATTGCCTCTAGCTCTTGCATTAGCATTAAAGCTCATGCCAAAACTACCACTAGCGTTGCCACTACCATTACCTTCACCAAAACCATTTCCAAAACCATTTCCATTGTCATTCCACCAAGCTTGAGCTGATGCAGAAGTACCAACGATTGCAGCGATTCCAACTAATTGTGCTAATTTTTTCATTTTCATTTTATTTCTCCAAAAAAGTTTAATATTAAAGGTCATTGATGAGTTAGTCACATCCATGTGGAACTTTCCATCATGACATTTATCAAGTTAGACCTGAGTGCTATCTACTTGAGTGATTAACTGTGATGTAAGGAGTTTATTAGTTTTTGCTTATGTTAGCAAATACGAATATTTTATGACGCATATAAATTTTTTTTATGAGGAAAATTCAGGAGGTTAAAATTAAAAACAAACATGATTATTTTTAAATCCGTTGCCACATAAAAATGCGGCAACAAACTTTCAATCCATTCAACTAGCTAAAGAGTGTCTCTGCTGATTGACTAATTCAGGTGAAATTCTAAGTGACATCGGTTCACGACCTGATGGAGAATCTTCAAAATGCTGAGAGAACTGATTAATATCATTAGACAACACAGCAAGCTCCCGATAAACCAATTTATTATCATCATTACTTTGGTTATTTTGTTGTTTTCTTAACATATCCAATATTAATAATATGTTTTCAAATGGCTCAATATAACCATGATGAATCAAAACCCTATTATCATTGGATATTTTTAACGCATCGACAATATCATCGGTTAAAGCGTGAGCCTTATCCAGATTATTTTTTTTCACTGTTTTTGCAGAACTTTTATTGGCTAACTGAGCACTGATTTCTTTAAGTTGTGCGCCAAACTCAATTGATTTCATTGGAACATTATCAAAATCAATATATTTACTAAAAAACCAAAAAACAAACAATGTTGCCCAAAAATAACCATAAGGGGTATCACCCAAATACCACAAAAAACCAGACCCCCACCAATATTCATCAACCATAGAATAGAATAAAATTCCAATACTGAAGAGTATAATGGTCGTCAAAGCAGTACCTGTCGCAGCGGCAGAAAAACTGGCGTAGATTTTATTCGACAGAACAAAAAGTACACATGGAATGAGAATGCAGAGTAATTGATATCCCATCAAATAAACATTAGAATTTTTCAATACTGTTTCCATCAACATATTCTGTACCAAGATACTACAAATATAGAAGCAAAAACCTGTCGCTATTAATTTTGCTGCATTGTGTAAAATAAAATGTCGCCCAAATACAAGAATTGCCCACGCAGCAATACCCACAGGAAAAAACAAATACTCAGAAAATTTAACATAATGGCCTAATGGGTAAAAATCAAAATTAATCAATATCTCAGAAAATGCGCATAAAATATACCCTATCACCAAGCTAAAATTGATTAAATTAACAAACTTTGAAATAGGTTTTTTAGGCTCAACTACATATCTTGTTACATTTTTTACAGGAAAATTATTCGTATAATACAGATCATCATAATCCCAAATAATATCTCGTTTCAAAAACAAGGTATTGTCATCAACAATTAAATAATCTTCAGTTTTCGTAAATGGCTCAATGACATTATCCGACAACTTATTTTTAATTGAAAAACATTTGAATGAATGCACATCATTTTTTTCAATATTTTCCAGATAACCATCAACCATCATATTTGGAATATTGGAAATCAACTTTCCTTTTGAACGTATGCTATCAACTTGATTTGGAGGGTCCCCCGTTATTT
This sequence comes from Methylococcales bacterium, assembly GCA_018671575.1. Classification (GTDB taxonomy): domain Bacteria; phylum Pseudomonadota; class Gammaproteobacteria; order JABHGC01; family JABHGC01; genus JABHHM01. The sequence continues at coordinate 2,431 of JABHHM010000184.1, forward strand.
TTTCAGGTAAATATATTGCAGCCACAAACTTATTTTTTGCATTTTTTAATTCTGCATAAATAAAATGCCCCTTTTTAACATGCTTTAATCTTTGCAGTTCTATCTGGTGTGTTTTTGCATCATCACCACTCCCTGTCACATAAGACAATTCAACTGTTTCACCTGGGTCATAATATTCGTTATTAATTTTTATTGTACTAATAATACTCATAAAAACAGCCTTCTAAAATAGTCTTAATCTTCTTGATAATATGCTATGATGCCACTTTCATAACAGTTGAACCCAAATGAATCCGTTGAATAGTAGAGAGAAGATTCAGTGCATTGTATGCTTGTAATAGATTCAACTGATTTATTTAGGTTGAAATAGAGAGGGGTAAACATGCTCGTTTTGTTTGGTGGTACAGCAATTACAGAATTTAGAGTTAATCAATTACAACAAGAATTAGTAAAAAAAATAAACCCATCTGAAAAACCACTGCTTTATGCCGTCTATATCCATTTTATAGATTGTCCCGAACCTCTCTCTGAAAAAGATCAACAATTACTGGAAACACTCCTTAACTATAGCGGAAAACAGCAAGAAAATTTAAAAAAAGGTCAATGTTTTCTGGTTGTTCCAAGAGTTGGCACCATTTCTCCCTGGTCCAGTAAAGCCACCGACATTGCACATAACTGTGGTCTTACTCAAGTGCAACGAATTGAGCGTGGCATTGCCTACTATATAGCAGGAGATATTGAATGGACTGATGAAAATAGTGCCGTTGTCAATGACTGCTTAAGTGACAAAATGATTGAACAGGTACTTCACACTGAAAAGGAGGCCAAACAATTATTTCAACATGCCTCCCCTGCCCCCATGACGTCTGTCAACTTGATGAAGCAAGGCAAAACAGCACTGGCTAATGCCAATCAAGAACTGGGGTTGGCTTTATCCGATGACGAGATTGATTATTTAACCGATAGTTTTAAAGCACTGGGTCGTAACCCGAACGATATAGAACTGATGATGTTTGCTCAAGCCAATTCAGAACATTGTCGGCACAAAATTTTTAATGCATCCTGGACAATTAATGACAAAGAACAAGACTTGTCATTATTTCAGATGATTAAAAACACCATGAAACAAAACCCTCAGCAAGTTTTATCAGCTTACCATGATAATTCTGCAGTCATTGAAGGCAATCAAGGTCAACGCTTCTGGCCAGAAATGACAAATAACCAATACGGCTATCATTCTGAAAACATTGATATCCTAATGAAAGTTGAAACCCACAATCATCCAACAGCCATTTCACCTTTTCCTGGAGCAGCAACAGGTTCGGGTGGAGAAATTCGTGATGAAGGTGCCACAGGCAGAGGCAGTAAACCCAAAGTTGGGCTGTCTGGTTTTTCCGTTTCTAATTTAAAATTGCCCAATGCCACACAAGCTTGGGAAATCGATTATGGCAAGCCTTCCAGAATAGTCTCTGCATTGGATATCATGCTGGAGGCCCCTATTGGCAGTGCCACATTCAACAATGAATTCGGCAGACCCAACCTTGCAGGCTATTTTAGGACTTACGAACAAACCATTGCTGGCACTAATGGTGATGAAATCAGAGGCTACCATAAACCTATTATGATTGCGGGTGGTTATGGCAATATTCGCCGACAGCATGTTGAAAAAGGTAGAATTGAAGCTGGTAGCTATATCATTGTATTAGGTGGTCCAGCCATGCTCATCGGGTTAGGTGGTGGCGCCGCCTCTTCCATGTCCAGCGGTCAAAGCCGAGAAGACCTTGATTTTGCCTCAGTCCAACGAGGCAACCCTGAAATGCAACGCCGTTGTCAGGAAGTTATTGATGCTTGTTGGTCTTTAGGAGAAAACAACCCAATGGTCTCAATTCATGACATTGGTGCTGGTGGCCTTTCCAATGCAGTTCCTGAACTGGTGGAAGACAGTGACCGAGGAGGACATTTTGAATTACGTGAAGTCCCCAATGATGAACCTGGCATGTCACCCATGCAAATTTGGTGTAACGAATCACAAGAACGTTA
>JABHHM010000452.1 GCA_018671575.1 Methylococcales bacterium
ACTTTATCTACCAGCCATCATATTACCATTAATAAAAATAGAACGATTGGGTTATATGAGCGAAAATAATTTATTGTCAGGTGTGATGAATTTATTAAGCGAAGGTTATTGGTTTGTTGGTATTGTCGTACTTGTTTTTTCAATTATTATTCCGCCACTGAAACTATTCGCTTTATTGTCCATGACCACCTTTATTAAACATTGTCATCATCACCACCGAGCAAGACTTTACCGATTAGTGGAAATCATTGGTCGGTGGGGTATGCTAGATATTTTGTTGATGGCGATTCTGGTGGCATTTGTCAAATTAGGTAATCTGGTAGAAATTACTGCTGGCTCAGGTCTTAATGCATTTACTGGCATGGTTATTTTAAGCCTTTTAGCCAGTTTCTTCTTTCACCCAACCTGTTTATGGGACGACGACGATGTCATTACCCAGCGCTAAAATCAAACCAAATACTGTCTGGTACAGCTTATGGTTGATACCAATGATTACTTTGATTCTAACGGCAATCACCTTGTTTCAATCAGAGTTTAGAAAAGGTCCCATTATTTCTATTCAATTACAACAAGGTTATGGACTCAAACCTGGTGATCCTTTACGTTATCGAGGCATATCAATCGGAAAAGTTGAATCGGTTGCGTTAGCCTCAAATCTCATGAAACACATTATCGTTCAAGTGCGATTAAGTCATGAGGCCAGAAATATAGCACGTTCAGGCAGTTTATTTTGGGTTGTCAGACCACAAGTTGGCATTCAAAATATAACTGGGCTAGATACTTTAATTGGCAGAAAATATCTCAGTGTATTACCAGGTCATGGGGTGTACAGAAATTCTTTCATTGGCCTGGAAAACCCACCCATCCATAAAATGATGGCATCAGAAGGACTTGAAGTTTTGCTTCGGGCAAAACACAATGGCGGTGTTTCTCCCGGTTCTTTGGTTAAATATAGACAACATCCTGTTGGAATCGTACTGTCTGTCAATCTCTCAAGTGATGCCAGCGCCATCCAAATTAGAATCTTAATTGAACCGCAATATACTGTGTTAATTCAGGAAAATACTGTTTTTTGGCAATCTGGAGGCGTTAATATAAAAGGTGGGATTAGTGGTTTTGATCTACGAGTTGGTTCGTTACAAGATTTATTCCAAGGCGGTATTTCACTTGCTGTACCGGAACATCAGGCAAAACAGGCAAAACCTGGTCACCCTTTTGTTTTATACAGCAAACCCAAAGATGAATGGATACAGTGGACACCAATATTGCCACTGCGTTCAACTGCATTAAAAACACTGCCCAACATGCCTATTGCATCTATTAGTTGGCAATATAAACAATATGGTTTTCTTACCAATGACAGCGTCAACCAAGGTCGGGTTCTGGCTTTTAAAGGAGGTTTTTTAGGATTAAGCTCTTTATTGCAAGCACCTAATGATGCATTACCCGACAGTACACAATTAAGCATTGAACAACAACTGGTCAAACTTCATAAAAATAAAAACCCAATGGCTCTGCATTTTTTACCTGCACCCCATAAAGCAACACCATGGCAAGGTATTCTACGTAATACCACCATACCAGAAGATGTTTTTATTGTTGGTGGATCAGCATTGACTGTTAAACAAATATCAGCAATACGGTTTTCTCAAACGCCAGTTAGCGATAAAACTAACGAGCAACAAAAAAATGCAATATGGCAAGTAGATCCACAACTTAAGTTTGCTTCAGACTGGAATGGTGCGGCTGTTATTGCGATCAGTGATAACGCCATCATTGGTTTCCTATCAGTTAAGGAAAAACAAGTGTCAGTTTTACTTTCACCACTAAAAGCCATCAAATGATTTTTTTGTCATTCTAAAGGGAAAAAACGCCACTATCTAATTTACAGCTTTTATATATAGTCCAAAATCACAAAATATTTCGCTGTAAAATGAAAAATATTGAATAATAAAAATTGATCGTGATGTACCCAAGAATCTCATTGGAGACCCTTTACGCCTTGGACAAATATTAATCAACCTGGGTAATAATGCCGTCAAATTTTGTAAAACGGGTGGTACGGTATCATTGAAAATCAGCTTAAAAGAAAAAAAGGATGATCTGGGGCTGTTAGAATTTTCTGTACAAGATACAGGGATTGGTATATCACAAGATCAACAGGAAAAAATATTTCAGTCATTTACTCAAGCTGATAATTCAACCACCCGTCATGACTCCATTAGCAACGCATGCTAATAACGGTGTTATTGAAATAGAAACTGCGTTAAATCACTTAAAAGGTGCCAAAATATTATTGGTCGAAGACAATGAAATTAATCAGGAACTTGTACTGGAATTGCTGACCATGAAACAACTGATTATCCCAGATATTATGTTTGTGACGATGGCAAAATGGATAAACCCCAGAAAGTGATGACACCCATCTTTAGTCTTTTAGTGTTTACATTGAGGACTCAGAAGGTGAATGGGATATTCGTGCTCATAAAAAACTGACGGAATTTGATGCGGACACATTACAGAC
>JABHHM010000408.1 GCA_018671575.1 Methylococcales bacterium
ACAAGCTATTTTGTTTGATATTCCTGATCGGCAATATCATTTTTTCAGTATTACTATTTTTCCACAAGATATCTGGTTGCTTTCTCTCATTTTGCTGTTTTTTGCCATGTTGTTGGCGGCGGTGACTGCTGTGGCGGGACGAATTTATTGTGGCTATTTTTGTTTTCAAACCATTTGGACTGACATTTTTACCTGGATCGAAGAGAAATTAGAAGGGTCGCCACAAAAGCGTAGGAAGTTAGATCAAGCCCCCATGAGCTGGAGTAAGTTCAAAATTAAATTGATAAAGCACAGCGCATGGATTTTAATCGGTTTTATCACAGGGTTTAGTTTTACTGCATGGTTTACCGATGTCTATCAATTATGGGTTGATGTATTGACTCTAAATGCACATTATGTCTCTTACTTTGTCATTACTTTATTTACTGTAGGAACTTACGTGTTGGCTGGTTTCATGCGAGAGCAAGCCTGCTTTTGGCTGTGTCCCTATGCGAGAATTCAAGGCGTCATGGCGGATAGATATACGGTATTGCCAACCTACGATATAGGGCGAGGAGAGAAAAGAGGGAGAATTCGTAAAGGTGAGAAATTATTTGAAGGACAAGGTGACTGTATTGATTGTGGTCAATGTGTGGCTGTTTGTCCAACTGGTGTAGACATAAGAAGAGGTATGCAAGAAGGTTGTATTACTTGTGGTTTATGTTTTGATGCCTGTGATTCAATCATGGATAAAATTAATTTACCAAAAGGGTTAATTCGTTATGCTTCTTTGGATGAAATGGAAGGAAACCCAAGAATTCCATTGCACAAACATTATCGGGTATTGGTTTATGGCACTATTTTATTAATTTCTTTATTTGGAATTATCTATGGGTTGCTCACAATCAGTCCATTAAATTTTAAAGTTTTACATGAAAGACAACCCCTTTATGTGAAGTTGAGTAATGGGGATATCCAAAACAAGTATTATCTAAAAGTATTTAATAAGACAGATAAAAATGTCAAAATAAAAATTACTGCACCTGATCTTGATCCAAAATATTTGGTGATCGATGACAGTCTTGTTGTTGTTAAAGCAGGAGAGTTAAGTACCGAAACAGTTTATATCAGATTGCCAAAGTCAATGATTAAGTCATCAAAAAGACCCGTTAAGTTTCAAATTGAAGAGGTATCCGAACAAATAAAAAATCAATTGACCAGTCAAAGTGTGTTTTTTAGTTCGATGCATTAATCTTCGTAAATGAATCGTACCGCCAGTCATTGCTATCATTGTCATCAAATTGTTCCTAAGCAATTGGCAGTAACGGCTGAGATTAATGAACAGCAACAACTATTTTGCTGTTCTGGTTGTGTTGCCGTTTGTCAAACCATTCATGTCTCAGGGCTGGAATCATTTTATCAGCATATCCCCAACGTAGACAGCTTGTCTCCTCCCGCACAAAATGATCTTACTGATCTTGAAAGTTTTGATCTAGAGTCTGTTCAAGCCGATTTTGTCATTGAAAATGATGAGACCAAACAAGCCATTTTACTGATTGAGGGTATTCATTGTAGTGCTTGTGTCTGGTTGATTGAGCGAGCATTAAATAAAATGCCAGGAGTTCAACAAGCCATTGTTAACTTAACACAAAAGCGTTTGAAAGTTGTTTGGTTGAAAAATCAATGTGTGTTGTCTGATATTATCCTCCAATGTCGTCAATTGGGTTACGATGCTCTGCCGTATCAATCATCGACGGCATTAGATCAATACAATCAATCTAAAAGTAACTTGCTGTATCGTCTCGGATTTGCAGGATTTACCATGATGAATCTCTTGTGGATTTCAATCGCTCTTTACAGTGGTGCGGATCAGGGGGAATATCGTTATTTCTTGCAATGGATTGCAATGGCTTTAGCCACTCCAACCTTGTTGTATTCTGGCTGGCCTTTTTTGTCGGGTGCTTATCGCAGTATCAAACAAGGTTATGCGGGAATGGACGTGCCGATTGCCATTGGAGCACTCGCTACTTATCTTTACTCAGCTTATATTACTCTAAGTCAAAGTCAAACTGGGGAAGTTTATTTCGATACAGTGGTAAACTTCATTTTTGTTATTTTAATTGGTCGATACCTTGAGTCAGTTTCAAAATACAAAGCTGTGAATGCCACACAGCGGTTGCTTGATTTACAACCCAAAATAGCCAATGTCATTGAACAAAATGGTGAAATTGTCGTAAAACCAGTCAAAGCCTTAGTGTTGGGTGAGGTGGTTAGGATTAAGCCTGGTGAAAAAATTCCAGTAGATGGCTGTGTTGTTGATGGAATGACTGAGGTTGATGAATCCATGTTGACGGGTGAAACTAATCTGGTGGGAAAGATAATTAAAGATGATGTCTTTGCTGGAACGCTCAATGGCGCAGGTTCAATCGATGTTAAGGTTAACGGTTTATTAACTAAAACAGTTTTGGGTAAAATAATCCAATTGGTTGAATCTGCTCAAATGACCAAGGCCCCTATACAATGTACCACGGATAAAATTGTGCCTTGGTTTGTCCTGATTACCTTATCATTGTCGATGATGACATTTATCTACTGGTCTTCAGTTGGCTTTGAAAGTGCATTGTTGGCCGCTGTTTCTGTACTGATTATTACCTGCCCCTGTGCTTTTGGTTTGGCCACACCGATGTCAATTGCTGTGGCGTCTGGTGTTGCTTCTGTTCATGGGATTTTGATTAAAAATGGAGCTGTATTTGAGCAATTATCAAGCATTAAAAATATAGTTTTTGATAAAACAGGAACATTGACGCAAGGTAAAATTGAAGTGAAAGAAATGGTGTTAGTTGATGATTGTGACTATTCACAAGAGACTTTATTAAAATGGTTGGCTACCTTAGAAAGTCGATCAGAGCACCCCGTTGCAAATGCAATTTTAAATGAGCTAAAGAAACAATCACTGGAACTAGAGGCTAATATCAGTGGCTTTGACTATTTTCCAGGGCAAGGTGTTGCTGGGGTCATTGATGGTCAGTCTGTTATGGCTGGACAAATTCAGTGGTTGAGGAATAAAAAAATCAATATTGAT
>JABHHM010000238.1 GCA_018671575.1 Methylococcales bacterium
AAAACTAAATATTTATGCAATAAAGATTAGGATATAATTATATTATGCAATACAGGGTATTGTCATAAATATTTTTTATTAAAAATTAATAAAATTAGGTTAAATTGCTTTGCAATTTAACAGAGTATCTAGGTAACTCGCAATAAATAAACTACCCATATTGCGCAGAAATTTTGTTTGTCTTTTTTGTTATAAAAATAGGCGTGTAGTCGTTCTACATAACTATTTTTGTGGCAAAGAAGACGGATAAAAGAATTTTATGCCCTTTGGGCGCAAGTAAGATGGGTAGTTATTTATTGCGAGTTACCTTAAATTGTAAGAGACCAACGAATAAACACTAATTTTCACGAATATTTTTAAAAAAATTTGTGCTTCAAATGAGGGTTAGACAAAAAATCATCACAACGTCCTGGATTTCATACCCCATGATAACAACGATAACGTTCTTTTGTTAGACTTACGCAACCGTTTAACCACAGCCCCTAACAAATCTGCCATCACTTTATAACCACATTCTGGATGTTGTTCAAAAAATTTCAACAATACATCACGGTGAATTTCTGCCAAACAACACGATTTATCAGCAATAACAGTAAATTCCCTGGGCAAATCTTCAAACAAACAAAACTCTCCAAAAACCTCTCCTTGCTCAATATTGGCAACTTTTGAATTGATATTTTGCTCATTTTGATCTGCATCTGATTGCACAGTGACGGAGCCATCTAACACCAAAAATAATGACTCGGCATCTTCACCTTGTTTAAAAACAATTTCCTGTTCCAGATAATTTATTTTTGCCCAGCTTTTATCAACCAAAAAATCGTCATCTGAAAGCAAGTCAAATAGACTCTGGCTCATTTTATTTCTCCTGAAATCATTTCTTTTTTGGTTTTTCTTTGGTTAACTTAACAAACAAAGTATGTCGCCCATATCTAAAAAACACACCGTCTTTTTGAATTTTTTCCAAAAACCAGCGATTTACTATTTTACCTTGAGAAACCTTAATTTGCTGGCCTTTACTATTTTTAATCCAAGCAAATTTATGCTCTGGAGATATCATAACACCTGTAACAATAAAATCAGTGGTAGGTGTCACATTTACTTTAACGGATTGGCTTGGTTGTCGAGTAGCATGAAAGACAGGCTGACTAATGATTTGTCGATAATTTGAAATATTCTTTGAAGCAAAAACAGGCAATTTTATGATAGGCACTTGTGGGTTTGTTTGCTTAATTTCAGCTTGTCTGACTATCGTAATATCATTATTCATCCATTGAAAATACAAAATAACAACAACTAAGACGATTCCTGATAGCAATATTAATTGTATTTTTCGCACAAAATTAACCCTAATTTGTAGTTTCTGTCATTTTCCAAAAAGTATTAACATCAAATCTAACCAATAAAAGTGGCGTTTGTTTTGCTTGGTTCACTTGGGTCGATATTTTTAGATTATCGATAGTCAACAGTGGATGGCTCATTTCCAGTTGATACAATATTTTCTGTAATGATACAATTTTTGATTTCATATCTATCACCACTGAAATTTGATGGTATGGCATAGATTGCCTATTATTTTTAGGTGATTGCATCCGAATACTCAACAAATTTGCTCTATTTTTCTTTACAATACGAGTCACATAATCATTTAACTGTGCAAATGCAATTGATTCATTTTTACTGATAAAAACAGCTTTGTTATTTGATATTTCATGTTTCAAATGAGCCAATTGTTGTTTCAAATTATCTTTTTCAGAGAGAATTTTGGAGTATTGCTGTAACTGACGCATTTTTTTATCCATTTGATCGTCATAATTAACATGAGTCAATTGCACAGGAACAATAATCAGTAGCAACATCAATACAATCAGTGCTCCAAAAATACCGACAGCAATCGTACGTTGTGAATTTTTGCTCAAAGCCATTATTTCACCTTTTCTCAATTTTCATTTTCAAATCAAATCGCTCTTTTTTTACTCTTTTATCAGTGACAACGGGCGATTTAAATTGAGTATGAGAAAATAAAGAAGACGACTCAATAGAGGTCATGACAGATGAAGCTTTTGCCGCATAACCTCTGATTTGTACGAAATTTTGTTTTTTATTAAATTGATAAACCCAGCTATCTTCAGGCAGCACCAAAGACAGTTCATTAATTACCTCAAGCATCACAGCTTCTTTGGTTTTTGCTCTGACAATGGTTGTTAGCTTCTTGACAGATTCATCAATATCATTCTTAAGTTTTATGATCTCAACAGCCTCTTTTTTGGCTTGCTTTAATTCAACATTAAGATAGTTCAACTGTTCTATTTTCTGATTAATGGGCAAATAAATGGTGGCACCAATTAATATGAGTAAAGCAATGAATAAGTAACCTGTTAAATTAGATAGAGGCGAGACTGACTCAGCTTCAGGCACTGCTGGTAATAAATTAATATCGGGAAAACTATTGTCATCTCGACTGTCTTTAAATTCATTTGAATAGATGCGATGAACTGAAAGCCCATAATTTGACAGTTGTTTTAATATTTTTTCAATCCCCCGTTTGGGTGTCACCATTAAATTAATGGCAATCCATTGGTCATCACTCTCAAGCACTTTATAACCATAAAGAACTTGTTCCGAGGTCAGTGGTGTGTACAAATCCATTTCAAATTTTAAGACATTCTCCAAATTTTCTAATGCCACCTTCGGTAATTGAATTCGCTTGATAATAACCTGTTGATAAGGAACAAATAATTCAAGCTGCTTGTTCTTTAAAGTAATACTCAATTGTTCAACTAATTCTGCTTTTGAGTCTAAATCTTGCCACAAATAATCCCGTTGTTTTTTGACCTTTTCAGTTCTGCCAAACATTTCTTTAATGACCAGTTTTTCATCTGAGACAAGCAAGCGCAATACAGCTTTATTCTCCGTAAAAAAAGTCTTTATGGTCACAGGCAAACTTTGTTCTAGCTGCTGGAACCACCATTTCATAGATTTTTTAATGGTGAGTAAAGCACCATTGACGGTCAACCTCATTCTTTTGTCACTCTCAATATTTCTTTGATAGACGTCTGACCTAACCAAACCTTATCGATACCGTCTTCAAATAATGTTTTCACTTTTTCAGTATAAGCTATTTTAGCAATTTGACCTGCATCAGCCTGTTCAGAAAATACTTTTTTAATGGCATCACTCATGGGCATCATTTGGATAATACATAACCTGCCGTTGTACCCCGTGGTATTACAGTGAGTACATCCAATCGCTCGATAAATATTTTTTTCTTCTTGAAAAGTATCTGCAACGCCCAAATCTTCAAAAAGACTAGATTCTGGCAAATAAGGCTCTTTACAATGTTCACATAACTTTCTCACCAAACGTTGAGCCAGTACACCATTAACAGCAGAAGAGATTAAGTAGTGGTCAATACCCATTTCTGCCAAGCGGGTTAAACTAGAAGGAGCATCATTGGTATGCAGGGTTGAAATCACCATATGCCCTGTTAAGGCAGATTGTATTGCAATTTCAGCCGTTTCCAAATCTCGAATTTCACCCACCATGATAATATCGGGATCTTGCCTGACAATTGAACGTAACGCACTAGAAAAAGACAAACCAATGGAAGATTGCACCTGAATTTGATTAATACCATCCAATTGATATTCAACAGGATCTTCCACGGTAATGATATTTTTACCTGGCGTATTAATTTTTTGTAATGAAGTATATAAAGTGGTGGTTTTACCGCTACCTGTAGGCCCCGTAACCAATAAAACTCCATGGGGTAACCCTAAGCATTTAAGAAAATCAGTGCGAGCCTTACCTGCAAAACCTAATGAATCAAAACTATTGGCGACATTATCATTCAACAACAATCTAATAACGACCCTTTCACCATGCAATGTAGGCAATGTAGAGACTCGAAGGTCTATATTTTTTCCCTCAATTTTTAATTTAGTACGGCCATCTTGTGGCAAACGACGTTCGGCAATGTCTAATTTTGCCATGATTTTTATTCTGGAAATAACCGCCAGTCTTGATGCCGCTGGCGGGGATTCCACATCTTGTAAAACACCATCAATTCGATAGCGTATTTTTAATATTTTTTCAAAAGGCTCGATGTGAATATCAGACGCTCGAGTATTGATGGCATTATGTATGATGAAGCTCACCAAGCGAATGATGGGGGCTTCACAGGCTTGATCTTTTAAGCTTTCGACATCATCTTCACTAAAATCGTCATTACCGCCCAATTCATCAGCCAACTGCTCCATTAAGTTGTCTTCTGTATGATAAAGTCGGCTAACTCCTTGATGAAATTCTTCTTCAACCACACAACATGGCATAACGGGTTTTAACCATGCCACTTCAAGATCATGAATCACTTTGTCATCCATTGGATTTAACATGGCGACAAACACATTGTATTTGGTATCTTTAACGGGAAATATTTGATATTTATCAATGTATCGAGTGGATAAACGATCGGTCAATATTGCCAACTCTGGAAAACTTGACTGTCTAATGAGTGGTAAATCTAATTGCTTTGATAAAGCGGTTGCAATATCCACTTCATTGACCACCCCTTGATTCACTAATTCTTTACCGATTTGGCAACCACTCTGTTGCTGTTTACTGATGGCCGTGGACACATCTTTCTCTGACACAAGGCCAGATTTAATTAATATTTGTCCCAATACTTGTGAAGAACGCTGTGAGATTAGTTTTGTTTGCCCCTCCCAGTTTTCTGACTCTAAAGAAAATGAAGCGCACTTTATTGGACTATTTTGATATAAGTCTCCCGTATTTTTATTCGACTGTTTCTCAACAACATCGTAAAAGCGCTGTGCTATTTTTTCTGCAAAAACTTGGGAATTATCACCTATTTGTTGGTCATTAAAAATCACAGGCAACAAACATCGATCCATCAACCCATCTAATGCATCCAGATCAAGTTCCTGAATGCTGTACAAATCATATAAAATAACATCCACAACTTGGTCATCTATGTTTTCCAGGTTAATCTCTTGAGTTTTAAGCTGATTAATAATTTGTAAATTAACACCCAATAATGCCTTGGCAATTTTTTCTCCTTGATAAACATCATCGGAGACAATTATTATTCGGTTATTTGTTTTCATTTGTGAGGTTTAATTGGTTTAATAACATCAATAGATATATTTTAGTCAACAATAAAATTTTCTAAATGCTATTTTAAAAAGAATTGTAGGAAAGGATTTTCTTAGGAGAGTGACGAAAGCTCAGTTTTTCTTCAGAATATAAAGAACGCAATACTCTAACAGGCATGTTTTTAATCATTATTAGTACACAAAGATTGCACTAAATTTTATGTAAGCATAAAAGACATGAAAACAATGAAGAAAAAACTTCATGATCTTCGAATAGAGTGACGTTTCCTACACTTTTATTCAATCAGATCATTTGAATTTAAAATAAATATGAAACCAAGAACGGGAAGCTGTGTGAGCACCCGTTCCTTAAATAATAGAATTAAAAATTAGACTCCTGCCTCAAATGGATGACGAACAATAATGGTTTCACTACGTTCAGGTCCTGTTGATATGATATCAATGGGTATTTCAAGAATTTCTTCAATTTTTCGAATATATTTTTGAGCATTTTCAGGCAGTCCATCAAATGATTCAACGTTACGAATAGTTTCGCTCCAGCCTGGCAGTTCAATATAAACAGGTTCACATTTTTCAAATTCATCGGCACCCAAGGGCGGAATATCTGTTTCTTGCCCATTAATTTTATATTTAACACAAATTTTCAAACAATCAAATCCATCCAAAACATCCAGTTTGGTCAAACAAACACCTGTTAAGCTATTGATAACGGCAGAACGTTTAACAGTTACTAAATCCAACCAGCCACAACGTCTTTCTCTACCTGTTGTTGCACCAAACTCATGCCCTTTCTCGCCAAGTTCTTGCCCCATATCATCAAATAATTCTGTTGGAAATGGACCACTGCCAACTCTGGTTGTATAAGCTTTGGTAATTCCCAGAATATAACCCAAGTTATTAGGGCCGACACCACTGCCACTCGCAGCACCACCCGATGTAGTGGTTGAAGAAGTAACATAAGGATAAGTGCCGTGGTCAATATCCAGCAAGGTTCCCTGTGCGCCTTCAAACAAAACACTTTGGTCATTTTTACCATATTTATAGAGTTCGTCGGTCACATCAGCAACCAGAGGCAATAGTTTTTCTGCTACTGCCAAAGCATCATCCAGCACTTTTTGGTAATCAACTGCATCCGCTTTAAAATAATTGACTAACGCATAATTGTGGTATTCCATCACTTCTTTGAGTTTTTTAGCAAAACTATCTGGATAAGCAAGCTCACCAAAACGCAAACCACGCCTTGCAATTTTATCTTCATACGCAGGACCAATACCTCGTCCTGTCGTCCCAATTGCTTTTTTACCTCGAGCAATTTCACGCGCCTTATCAAGAGCCACATGATAAGGCAAAATTAATGGACAGGCAGCACTGATTTTCAAACACTCGGCGACATTAATTCCCTGCTTTTTCAACATATCAATTTCTGTCATCAAAGCATGAGGGTCTAACACCACACCATTGCCAATCAAACACATGACATTATCTCTAAGAATACCTGAAGGAATTAAATGCAAAACAGTTTTTTTACCATCAATCACCAAGGTATGACCCGCATTATGTCCACCTTGAAATCTGGTAACTGCAACGGCTTTATCTGTCAAAAAATCAACAATTTTACCTTTGCCTTCATCGCCCCACTGTGTTCCAACAATTACAACATTATTAGCCATTCTAAATTACTCTATGATTAGACCTAAAACCAAAATTTCAGGTTATATTTTACAAATATTCCATTGACCATTTGAAAAGACAAGTTGTCGGTTAAAACCTTGCTCCTTTAATGATTCATTACTTTCATCAAATACTGAAATAACCCGACACCCCTGACTTCTATAAGATTCAATTTCATCATGAAGTTTTTTGTCATCACTCCAAGGTGCAGCAATCAATTCATTTTGCTTCAGCTCAGTTATTTCCTGCTGATTATTAATCAATAATTTCAAGTCTGTACTAAAACCTGTTGCAGGCCTAGAACGTCCAAAAACTTTACCAATATCATTATAACGACCACCTCTAGCTATCGCTTCACCAACATCATCTACATAAGAAGCAAACACAATTCCTGTATGATATTGATATTCTCGAATTTCAGCCAAATCAAAAATTATATTTAATGTCGGAAATCGCTGCTTTATATAATTAGCAACAGTTTTAAGATATTCAACAGCATCCATAACTCGTTGGTTACTTTGCTGTAATAGCTTTGTGGCATCACTTAAAATTTCTTCACTGCCATTTAAATCAACCAAAGAAACAATCATTTTAATATAATTGTCTGCAAGATCGATTTGATTCAGATACTCATTCAGCTCAGACTTGGCTTTTCTTTGCAAAATTTCAAATATTTCTGCTTCTTGATGTGAATCACAACCAGCCAGTTTGATTAATTCTCGAAAAATGCCAACATGACCTAAATCCAGATAGCTATTTTTTATGCCTGATATTTCAAGCGTTTCAAGCATCAACGATATAATTTCAATGTCACTTTCTACGCCATCATGCCCGTAAAATTCAGCACCAATTTGAAGCGGACTTCGGCTTTTACCAAAATATTCTGGTTTTGTATGTAAAACAGACCCCATATAGCATAAGCGGGATGTTCCCTCTTTTTTTATATGATGGGCATCAATACGGGCAACTTGTGGTGTCATATCTGCACGAATACCCAATGTTTTTCCCGATATTTGATCCGTGATTTTAAACGTTTTTAGCTCAAGATCAGAGCCAGTTCCTACTAATAATGAATCCAAAAACTCAATCATTGGAGGAATGACTTGGTCATATCCCCAGCAATGGAATGTATCAAGTATCTGACGACGAATTGATTCAATTTGCTGAGCTTCTTTGGGTAAAATTTCCTGAACACCTTCAGGCAGTAACCATTTATTGCTATTTGTCATTGCTAATTATTTTACAAATGAGAGTATCAGTAGACCCGTTAACATCGAGGCCAAACCAAAAAAACGAAGTGTTTTATCATCAAACTTTTGAATTGAAGCGACTGATCGCCTGAGTGCATCAGGACTGAGAAATGGCAAAACACCTTCAAATACAAACATTAAAGCCAATGCTGATAATAGTTCTTGCCACATAATCATTTACCTGAATTACTCCAAAAGTCACCTAAAAACACATTTATTCTACAACAGAAAGTGAAATCCACATTCTCTCAGGCAACCTTCTTCAGTTATTTTTTCGCCTCACCCATTTTTAATTTAAAATACTTAAAAAATTCTGAATCTGGTTGTAGCACCATAATATCCGATTTACTTGAAAAGGTATTCTTATAGGCATCAAGACTTCGGTAAAAGCTATAAAACTCTTTATTTTTAGTATAAGCCTTGGCATAAATTTCTGCTGAATTAGCGTCACCATCACCTTTAAGTTTTTCAGAGTCTCGATAAGCTTCGGCCAAAATAACCGTTCTATTTTTGTCTGCTGAGGCTCTGATTCTTTCAGATGCTTCTGCTCCACGAGAACGAAAATCTTTGGCAATTCTTTCTCGTTCTGCACGCATCCTACGATAAACAGAATTACTCACATCGCTAGGCAAATCAACACGCTTAATTCGCACGTCAACAATTCGAACACCCAATTCTTTCATTGCGTTTTTATTTGTTTTGACATTAAGCACTTCCATGATGTCATTTCTTTCCTGCGAAACAACCTCAGTCACACTACGTTTACTGAATTCTTCTTTCATGATCTTTTTAACCAACTGATCCAGTCTAGTCAATGCTTGATTTTCATTACCACCAACTGATGTAT
>JABHHM010000338.1 GCA_018671575.1 Methylococcales bacterium
TATGCCCTTTGGGTGCAAGTAAGATGGGTAGTTTATTTGTTGCGAGTTGCCTAACGATGACAATGAATTTTGATTGGTGAGATCAATTGTATACTATTATTTAATAAAGGGAGGTTTTTATGAGTGCAATTATTTTTGATACGCTAAGGTATGCTAAAAAACTTAAAGCTGTCGGTGTCGATGAACAACAAGCAGAAGTCCAGGCAGAGGCATTGGCTGATATTATTGATGATCAATTAGCAACAAAACAAGATTTAAAAGAAACTGAACTTGCTCTAATAAAAGAAATGAAAGAACTTGAATTTGAACTAAAGCGTGAAATGGCTACAAATAAATTGGATGTTGTTCGCTGGGTGGTCGGAAGCTCGATGGCATTAATGAGCGCTATGTTTGTAATGCTTCGTTTTTTTCCATCGTCATAGCTCTCAAAAGAAGTTGATAATGATCTGGTTAATTTGTATCTTTTTGGTTTCAAACAATTTGGCGAGGCGCAAAGCGGAATAATATTATTGTGAGTTAGAAAACTGCATTAAATTACTCAGTGAAACACCTTTTATTTGCAGGGAGCGCAATGAATTCAATCCCACTATTCGAGCAGGGGTCAAGTCTTTGCTTTAGTCATCATAATATTTATTACATTATTGACTTGCAAGACAGTATCTTCGCTCTCCATGGCAAGCAGCGAGAGCAATAAATTAAAAAATGACATTGAATGATCTATATATTATTTAGGATCAAGATAGCAACAAAACAAATAATACCAGCAAAATCACTTCACTGATCTCAATCGAAGCACCAATGGTATCTCCCGTCATACCACCAAGCCGTTGTATCATCAAGTATCTTAACCACATCAAAATACTCAGACTAATGATTAAAGGTATCCATACATTAGGAAGTAACCAAACAATTGAACTGTAAATCAAGACAATGATTAGCATCATTGATTTTTTGGGCTGATGATCTGTCAGGATTTTTGCAATGCCTTGTTGACGAGCATAGGGTGTCATTAAAAATAAGGTTAAAACATGAGTGCGAGAGATAAGCGGAATTAAAACCAGTAATTGCGGTAATTTTTGTTGAATTAACAGGGATAAAGTAACAAACTTAAGTAACAACAACAAAACAATTGAAGTAACTCCTGCGACGCCACAGGAAGGATCTTTCATTATGTCCAACGTACGTTGCCGATCACCAAAACCACCCAGCCAAGCATCGGCACTGTCTGCCAGTCCATCCAGGTGCAACGCCCCCGTTATGAGTACCCAAAAAACTGTTAACAATATTGCCATTAAATCAGGATAGTCAAAAACGTTAGTTATGCGTAAAATTAGGTAAAAAAAACTACCTATAGCTAACCCAACAAAGGGGTAATAAAGAATTGAATACCCCATCTCTTTATCACTGATGTGATCAATATTTTTAATGGGAATTCGAGTTAACAATTGTAATGCAATGAATAAGGGACGTAAAAAATGCATTAACAAGGTTTGCCGTGAAAGATAATGCTGGGATAAATACGGTCATCCTCATCTTTCGAGACTCTGATGCGACTCATGCTGGCATAAGGGATTTCAATTCGATTGATGACATTGAATGGAATTTGTAAAATAAGGCTTAAAATCATGCGAATGGTTCCCGCATGGGTAATCAATAAGATGTGTTGGTGGTCTGTCTGTAAAATTAATTGAATCCAGGCATTCTTCACTCTTTCTTGAAACTCCGTCATGGATTCTCCATTTGGAGGAGGATTATTGGCAGGCTCATTCCAAAACCGCTTGAGCTGTGCTTTTTGAATTTCACTGAATTCTGAAACTTCTACGCCATCCCAATCACCAAAATTCATTTCACTGAAACGATCATCAAATTGACAACTGAGCGAGTGTTTTTTTGCAAAATGCTGGGCAAATTCATAACACCGCTTTAATGGTGAACTCATCACGGCTTGCCAATGATTAGTTTGGTCTAAAACATTTGCCATGTTCTGCCAACCTTCGGTGGTCAACGGATCATCTGTTTTACCGCGAAAACAAGGTCCGCCTTCAACTTCCCCATGCCTTAATAAATCAATAATAATGTCTTGATTGTTGTCCATTTTCCTAATCCGTTTGATTAGAAACGTTAGCAGAATCAAATGTTGCCATTTGCCCATGTAATTTACAGGCCATACGAATCAGCGGAACAGCAGTCGCAGCCCCACTACCTTCTCCCAAACGCAGACCCAATGACAATAACGGAGTTACAGACATTCGTTGCATTAATAGTTGATGACCTTTCTCCGCAGAGGTGTGTGAAAAAAACATCCACTCCAATGAATCAGGGTAAAGCTCTGTGGCAATTAACGCTGCTGCACTACAAATAAAACCATCAATTAACATGGGTATCCCTTGTTGGGCACAACTGATGTATGCACCTGTTAATGCGGCAATTTCAAAACCACCCAAACATCTTAAAACATCCAGAGGAGATTTCATGCTGTCACGATGTTTAAGCAGTGCTTGTTCAATTACGTCACATTTATGTTTAACGGCAGCAGCCTCTAAACCCGTACCTTTACCTGCAATATTGGTGGCTGGTTCGTTCAAGATAGCACAAATAATGGCGGCCGCAGAAGTTGTATTACCAATTCCCATTTCACCGCCAATAAATAAATCCAATGGATTCAAAAATAATGACTGGACACTTAATCGTCCCACATTTAAGGCATCATCTAATTGTTTTTCAGTCATTGCAGGTTGTTGGCAAAAATTGGCTGTACCCGCACCCACTCGCTGATCTAAAACAGTGGGTAAAGGATCCATTTCAGTCACTGTTCCAACATTAATAACCTGCAAATCAGATTCTATATAATCACACAACACATTAATTGCAGCACCACCATGACTAAAATTCTTAATCATTTCAACTGTTACAATTTGCGGAAATGCAGAAATATTTTCAGCCACTACTCCATGATCTGATGCAAAAACAATGGTTTTAATATAGTCACATTCTGGTTCATTATTGCCTTGAATGGCCGCCATTCTAATGGCAACATCTTCTAACTGACCTAACGCACCAGGTGGTTTTGTTAAGCTCATCTGATGCTCTTTAGCATCATCAATCATTTGCTGATCTATGATTTTTATGGGTTTTTCTAACCATGCTAACATTTATAATTTATCCTTCTCATCCCTTAATGACTTGAGGCAATCCCGCCACCATAAAAATAACTTGTTGGCATTGTTTTGCCAGGGCTTGATGTAACCAGCCCGTTTCATCACAAAACTGCCGACTGAGAGACCCCATAGGAATAATGCCTTGCCCGACTTCATTACTCACCAATACAATATTTCCTGAATATTTTGATAATTGCTGCAGAAAACATTGTCGTTCTTGCTGCCACTGCGTTTGATTTTCCTGACATAACCAGTTGCTTACCCAAAGAGTCAAGCAATCAATCAATAAACAAGTATCTGGATGACTAATCAATACTTTTGACAAATAAAGAGGCTCTTCTATGAGACCCCACTGTGTAGAACGTTGTTGTTGATGTTGATGAATTCGAGACTTCATTTCTTCATCATCCGCCGTTGCAGTTGCCACATATTGTACATTTTCATGTAATTTACACAAGGTTTCTGCATAGCTACTTTTACCTGAGCGCATTCCTCCCAAGATCAAAGTTTTCATGGCATTAGCAGGAAGGGGATTTGGCATATTGATTCCTGACCTCATCAATTTGTTGACACAATTTTTCAGCACCTTGCAAAATACGCATGGTGGGTCGTTGCATCAAATCGGGATTGATAAAATATAAATAGTTATTTTTAACCGCTCTTATTTGTTGCCATGATTGCCATTCACATAGCCACTCTGGACGTGACTGCCCCATTCCACTCACCACAATCATTGCTGGATTTTTATCCAGTACCGCTTCTGTTGAAATAGTCGGAGTTAATACTTTAACGTTTCCAAACACATTATCTCCACCGCACAACTGAATCACTTGACTGATAAAATGGTCTTTATTAATCGTCATCATGGGCTTTTTCCAAATTTGATAATACACATCAACTTTAGATTGCCCCCTATAACGTTGCTGTATTTGGTGGTATTTTTTTCTAAACAATTCGGCTGTTTTTTTGGCGACATCAGCAGTTCCTGCCAAACGCCCATAGGTTTCAATATCTCTGGCAATATCTAACAAATTAGTGGGATCAGAAAGATAAACAGGCACACCAAATGCTTTAAGTTTTTCAATGGTATTACTGGAACTGACACTGTGCCAAGCAACCACTAAATCTGGTTTTAAACTTAAAATCAATTCTAAATTTAAACGGTTGTAACTCCCCACATTTTTAATTTTTTTTGCAGCTTCTGGATAATTACTATAACTCACCACACCCACAATTTTGTCACCAGCGCCCGCTGAAAACAATGACTCGGTAATATGAGGAGCTAAACTGACAATTCGTTGAGCGGGTTTAATTAATACTAAGTCATCCGCTTGCACTATCACAGTAACAATAAAATAAATAGGTAAGAGATAGATTAATCGATACATAAAATTTCACACAGCCAATAAAAAATAAGCTACATAATAAATTAATATAGAAAAGTTAACAATAATGAACAAACCTGAAATAAGAGATGATTCAAAAATAACCTTTACAATTTACGATGAAATTTTGTTCACTGGCAAGACACGAAATAATTCCCCATTCCTGGATTCATATTTATTTTTGATTCAAACGCTCTGATTGAAAAAAGTGAAGGAATAGTCGTTCTATTCTGATATTTATGATTGA
>JABHHM010000480.1 GCA_018671575.1 Methylococcales bacterium
AAACTTATGCCCTTGCGGTATAAAATAAAATTACCTGATCAATTTTCTCGTAGTAATTTAATGATCGAAATCAGTAGTGGTGGATTACAAAAAAACATCACACATTATGCTCATGCACTGCATTTGAAAATGATAGAAAATTATGGTCAGCTTAAAATAAATGATGAGCAGGGCAAACCCGTATCAAAAGCCTATATCAAAGTTTATGCAAAACTGAAGAATGGTCAGCAACGTTTCTATAAAGATGGTTACAGTGATTTGCGGGGGCGATTTGATTATGCATCTCTGAGTACCAATGAGCTGGATTCAGTGGAAAAATTTTCAATATTGGTGATTAGCCAGAAGTCAGGAGCCTTCGTTAAAGAAGTTAGACCTCCAAAACAGTAGATATGTTTATTTGTTGCGAGTTGCCTAAGTTGCTACCAGCCATCATTTGGATTAGGCATGTCTTTATGGCATTGATAGCATTTGAGTTTTTGTTCCTCAAAATATTCATGGTCTGCATCGCTACCTCCGCGAGACACTTCAGCCCCTTTGGGTAATCTGTGTGCAATTCCTTTGTGGCAGTCAATGCAGGTTTGACCTCGAGTTTTGGCTCGTTTGTGTAACACACCTGCTTTGATTTTTTGTTGTGAGAAAACCATGGCATCAAAACTATGGCAATTTCTACATTCTATGGAGTCTGTTTTTTTCATGTGTTCCCAGACTTTTTTTGCCAGTTTTAAACGTTTCTTTTCAAATTTTTCGGCTGTATCAATGGAGCCAATTAATTTGTAAAATAATTCATTGGATGCTTGGATTTTTCGGATGACTTTATGATTCCATTCTTTTGGAACGTGACAGTCAGGGCATGTGGTTCTAACACCTGATTTATTTTTATAGTGTACGGTTTTTTTATATTCCTGATAAACATTGTTTTCCATTTCATGGCAACTGATACAAAATTCAAGAGAATTGGTTGCATCCATTGTGGTATTAAATGTCCACCAGTAAACAACCCCAATAACCATAAAAAAAATAGCAGCACCCATTGTTGTGCCAAAAATAATTTTTGTGGAAAATAAATGGCGATAAAATTGAAACATTTTAAATTGTTTTAATTTTTAAATAAGGCATGTATTCTCGGTCAGAGCCTTTGATGTGATGTATTAACCAGTTTTTTAGATAAAAGACAATCTGATTGATGGTTTTGCTTTTGTCTTGTTTATAGGCATCAATAGATTTACTGACCTCCCTGATCATTTCATTATGTAAATGTTGATGAGCTAAAAAATCAGGATATTCATTGAGGAGCATCAATTTTTCTTCACGTTCAAAGTGGTATTTAGTGTAATCAATTAATTCATTAAGAATTTTTTCTATGGTTAATTCATCCATATTAAATTGAATGGATGTTTCTAATTGGTTAATAATGCTCAATAGATATTTATGATCAGAGTCAACCAGTTCAATACCTACACTCATCGAATCATCCCATTTGACAAAATCATGAGCAGTGACTTTATCATGAATGAGGGGAATACCTACAATTGCAATAATAACAATCCAAGGTAAAGGATGATCAAAGCCCAGGGTAAAGCCCAGCACAATCATGACCAACAAACCCATGATTAATATAGACAATAGAAATAGGCTGATATTTTTTGCCACTGTCGGCATAAGTTTAACCTCTAATTTAAATGTGCAGATGCATGATGTATTATAGCCCATGTCTCAAATGAGAAAATGTATAAAATGCGATTAGTTGATTAATATCAAGTATGTTTCGGACATGATGTCCTTTGGGTAAACAACAAATATTTTAGAATCACGAATGAACACAGATATTTATTAGACATCATCTGTGTTAACTCGTGGTTTAATAATTTTTGAATAAAAAATTTTCTTTATGAATGGTGTATCAATATCAATGATGAACGGTATTGACATCAAAATTGAAGCGCAATTGCAGTTCAATTTTTTCATCGTCAATGGTGATTTTCTTGTTATCCAGTAGATCTTGTTCTACTTGATGATTTTGGTCAAGGTCAACTAATTGTGCGACTTTAAAGGTTTCTATGTTGGGGTTTTCCTGTTGGAGGGGTTGTCGTTTTCGGCGACTATTATGTTTTGATTTCATGAATAGTTGTAATAAAATCAATAATATGATGCATCCAGTTAGAATATTGATGAGAAATTCTTTATTCGACAGCTCTTGTTTTAATACAGTAAATGCTTTTTTGTTTTCATTTGAATTCTGCATGGTTTTATTTTGAATTGATTGTTGTTGTAACAGTTGTGAGTTGTCTTTTTTTAATTGTTGTACGGTTTGTTCTAGTCCCAGTACATTTTGATTATGGCTTTTATTTTTATTTACTAATTGCGTGATTATTTTATTTTGCTTATCTATTTTTAGGTCATTTTTTTCTTTTAGTTGAGTTTTTTGATCTAGCAATGTTTGTATATTTTCTTTCAAATTTTTAACCAGTTTTGAAATATTTTTTTCGTATTGTGTTTGCTTATTTGATAATAATTGATACTTTTCTTGCAGTATTTC
>JABHHM010000465.1 GCA_018671575.1 Methylococcales bacterium
ACATCCAACTTGCTTGTACCCAAAGGGCATAGCAATTTTTTTGTCCACCTTTTTTGTTGCAAAAATAGTTGTATAGTTCGACTATACGCCTATTTTTGCGCCTCAAAGGCGAACAAAAATCCTGCGCAATTTGGACATTTATTTATTTCACCTCCCCTAACACAATATGGAATATATGTTTATTACAAGTTATCTTAATAGGCGTTCTTATTAAAAAACCCTTTTACAACAGTAATTAAAATAATTTTTATATCGAACCATAAAGACCAGTTTTCAATATAATATAAATCATATTCAACTCGGTTTTTCATTTTATCCAGTGTATCCGTTTCACCTCGCCAACCATTCACCTGCGCCCATCCAGTAATACCTGGTCGTACAATGTGACGTTGCATGTACCCAGAAATAAGGTTTCGATACATTTCATTGTGTGCAACGGCATGTGGCCTGGGACCAACAATCGACATTGTTCCTCTTAATACATTAAAAAACTGAGGTATTTCATCCAAAGAGCTTTTTCTTAAAAATGCCCCAAGTCGGGTAATTCGATCATCATTTTTAGTGGCTTGCTTAATATAACGGCTATCATTATCCGCGACCGTCATGGTACGAAATTTAAGGACACATATTTCATCGCCTCTCATTCCATACCTCTTCTGCTTGAAAAAGACAGGATCTTTTGGGCTTTCAAATTTAATTAAAATGGCAATAAGCAACATGATTGGACTAATTAAAAAAAGAATAATTAATGAAAATACAATGTCTTCAACGGCTTTAATGACTCGGTGAATTCCAATCATGGGAGTTGTTGATAGATTCAACACGGGCATTCCTGCAACTTCAGTGATCGAATGGTTTAACAAATGTAATCCAAAAATATCGGGAACCATTCTTAAATCAACCGAAGAATCTTTTAAATTAAGCAATAATTCTTTAACTTTTTTCTCTGCTCTTAACGGTAATGCAATCCAAACTTGATCAATGTTATGAGTATTGACATAAGCATGAACATCATTAACGCAACCAACCACTTCAATACCATGAAAATTCTGGTTTTTCAGCGAATCATTATCATCAAAAAATGCTTGTATTTTTAAACCTGTCCACAATGATTCCTGTAAATTATTGGCAATGCTCTCCCCCAAATTTCCTGCACCCACTATCACAATATTTTTTAGATTCGCCCCTTTGTATCTCATCCATCTTAAAATAAAACGAAAACCACTATGAACAATAATAATCAGCAACCAATTGATGATAAACCAACCTAAAAACCAAACCCTAGAGAATAATACATTGGTATCCATCAGCATCACAATGAGTAACATCATGATATAAGAAACCAACAATGCCATCGTTATAATGGCAATTTCATCCAATAAACTAGAGCCTCGCCAAGCGCGATATATTCTAAATATAGGAAAAGTAAAGGCAATCACCAGACTACCTACAATGGCAGCAATAAAATATTGTGTTTCTGGAGTTTCGGCTAACTGTGCAGTTATTAAATAGTTGGTATGGTATAAAAACTTGTATGATAAACCTGCACTGATAAAAACCAGAACAATATCAATTAACCGAACAAAATAACCCAACGCATGGGAATATTGAAATAAAACGTTTTGTTTGAATTTGAAACTATTTTCATTCATTTGAATGAACCATATAAAATTAATTATTTTTAACAGTGATATTTATTCAATCTACACTTAAGTAGGTGACCATAATTATCTTAACAAAATTTTCGCTCAAGATTTTTTGACCTTTGGTGTTACTACTCTGATTGCATAGAGATCTATTCGGTCAGAGTAGTAGTACCAAAGGGCGGAAAATATTGAGTGAAAATGTTAATATAATTATGGTCACCTACTTAAGTAGATGACCATAATTATTTTAACATTTTCTGGCATATTTGCGTGGTGATCTAAAAGAGTTACATTATTTCACAATATCATATCAGCATTCTAACTATGTGTGGCATTTTTACCATTTTATCTTTTAAAGATAAAATCAATCAAACATCATTTTTCAATGGTCTTAACTCATTATCTCATCGTGGCCCCGATGAATCTGGTCACTGGATATCCAATGACCATAAAATAGCATTAGGGCATCGTCGATTAAGTATCATAGACTTGAAAACAGGACAGCAACCTCTTTCAAAAAATTTTCTTCATCTAATCGTTAACGGAGAGTTTTATCAATATCAAGAAATAAGGAAAGATTTAATAAAAAAAGGCCACTCATTTAAGACCCAATCCGATAGTGAAATTGCACTACATCTATTTGAAGAACAGGGCATTGATTGCTTAAAAAATCTTCGTGGTGAATTTGCCTTTTGTCTTTGGAATGAAAACAATCAATCATTAACAGCCGTTAGAGACAGGTTCGGCATTAAGCCATTATACTACGCACAATATAACAATAATTTGTATATCAGTTCTGAAATTAAAGCATTTTTTGCCGCAGGTGTTCCTGCCATTTGGAATGAAGAAGCTTATTATCATCGAACATTTGCATTACAGACAGGCACACTGTTTAAAAACATCTACCAAGTTCCACCTGGACATTATCTAATAACCAATCAAAATAAGTTTCAAATTAAACGCTATTGGGATTTTGATTATACGTCAAGCAATACAATTCATGATGAACAACAAGCAATTCAACTGATCCACGATAAAATAAAAGAATCTATTGATTTAAGATTGCAGGCAGATACGCCCGTAGCCTGTTATCTCAGTGGTGGCATTGATTCATGTTCGATCTTAGGTGTTGCCAGCCAAATAAACCAACACCCCATCAATGCTTACAGCATCATTTTTAATGAGCCAGCTTTTAGTGAGTTAGAAAATGCAGAAAATATGGCAAAAAGTTGTCAGGCACATTTTAACCCGATTACAGTTTCAGATGACTTAATGGCTGATCATTTTATCGCGTCCATTTACCACAGTGAACAACCCAGTTTTAACAGCCACAGTATTGCCAAATATCTTTTAAGTAAAAAAGTTCATGAAGATGGTTTTAAAGTGGTTTTAAGTGGTGAGGGTTCTGATGAAATTTTTGCAGGTTATGCCAGTTATCGTGATGACTATGTATTATTTCAAAATAATACATCGGCCTTAGAATCTGCAAAAAAAATTCTTTTGCAACAAATTCAATCAACTCTGATTGAACAAAACCCATCCAGAGAAACCATCAAATCAAGTTTGGGATTTATTCCTAAATGGATGCAAGCACAAATGCTTTTTTATGACCAACTCAGTTTATTATTTAAATCGGATCATCAAGCCTCTGACCCTTATTTAGCATTCATTAATGCCAATCTGACTCCCATGATTAGATCTGCGGATCCAATCCATCAATCCATGTATTTAACCTCAAAATCCACGCTACCCAACTACATCCTCACAGCCTTAGGTGACAGGATGGAAATGGCTCATTCTATTGAGGCACGACTTCCTTATATGGATCACCAGTTGGTTGAACTGGTATCAAAACTATCCCCAACATTAAAAATAAATGGTGGCATTGATAAACATATTTTAAGAAAAGCCATGCAACCCTATGTAACCGATCAAGTTTTAAAGGGTGCTAAAAAAGCATTTACAGCCCCTTCTTTCATCACCAATCAATCTGGAAAAATGTTTCAATTAATGACAGATTTAATTTTTTCCGAACCATTAAAACAATTACCATTTTTTGATTCAAAAAATATTCATGCATTATTTGAAGTAACAAAAAATTTAGCACCCTCAGAGCAAATTAGTCTGGAACCTATTTTCATGGAGATAATGAGTTTAACGGCAATACAGCAAGTATTTAACCCAAGTCACTAAAAATGTTTAAATTTAATTCCTAAATAATACAAATTTGTCTAAACTTAGTTCATATATGATGTTATTTATTGGATCGAACATGAAACGAGCAAAAAAAACACTACACCCACTGATATTAAGCCTCACCTTATTACCTGCTTATGCCGTTTATGCAGAAGATGAAGACGATTATTTATCAATGGATGTTGAGTCATTAATGGATTTAGAAATTGTCAGTTCTCATAAGACCCCTGAAAAACTATTTACCACAACCGCACCTATCTACGTCATTACCCAAGAAGACATTAAACGATCAGCCGCTGAAAGAGTTGAAGATTTACTCGTCAGAGTCCCAGGTTTATTTGTACAACAACTGACTCGACATAGAAATGCCATCAGTATTCGTAATGATGATACTTTTTTCACAGCCACCCTATTGGTATTGATTGATGGCGTTGCTGTTTATAATCCCGCCAATGGTGGTGTTGTCTGGGCTTTTGTTGATGCACCGTTACAAGATATTGAACGAATTGAAGTCATACGTGGTAGCGGTGGAATCACCTGGGGTGCCAATGCATCAACAGGCATCATCAACATCATTACCAAAAAAGCCAAAGATACGGATAAATTTTCATTAACTGCCGCTGCTGGAACAGAAGGGCGCTTTGATGTCACGCTACAAGGCAGTTACCAACAAGATAAACACGGCATTAAAGCCACGCTTCATACCAATAGCGATAAAGGTTTTGACTATATTGATATTTCGGATGTTTCTACTCAAAAAGTATTCACCTCAAGATATGATTATGATGGCGAGGATTGGCATACCAGACTTTCATTAGCAAGTCAGGTGGTTGAACTGGAAGATTTTAACCCCTTTATTGCTCAAGTGAAAGATAGCATAGGGCATAGTGACTATTTTGATTTCAGCACCGAACGAAAATTTAGCGATGGAAGCTTGTTTGTTTTTAAAACACACTTTGGAAATTTAGACTCTCCTCAATTATCATCAGGAATTCAGAGACTTTTAATCAAAACATCCGATATTGAGTCACAATATCATCATCAATGGTCTGATGAATCCCGCACTTATTTTGCAGCCAATTTTAGAAGCAGTGATTTATCAATATCAGACGCTTTTAATCCACCAAATAACCAGATAGATCAGACCGCATTTTCTTTAAATCACCAAATGAAATTTGGAGAATTTAAGTTTGAAATAGGCAGTCGAGCAGAACACAATTCCAATGTTGAAAAAGAATGGCATATTAGTCCCGCTACCAGATTATCTTATCAGGCATCTGACAGCCTATTTTTTTGGGGCAGTGCCACCAAAAGCTTTCAATTTCCAACGTATATTCAACAAGGTATAAAAATAAAAATAGGTGAACACCCTTCATCTAAACTAGACATATTTTTAAAAGGAAATGATAAATTAAGAACAGAAGAAATTATAGATTACCAATTAGGTCTACGCTTTAAGTCTTCTGAAGATACGTTAATCGACTTCAATGTTTATTACAGTGAATCAGATAATATTATCGCTGATGATTTAGCCGATATTTTTTTTAATAATTTTGAACTTTTTAATCAATATAACAATTTACTTCGACATCAAACCCAGGGTTTAGAATTATCTTTACAAAAATTCTATTCAGAAAAATATCAGACACAATTCAATTTAACTTACTACAAAAAAAATGTATTTTTAATGAATTCGAGCAAAGCAACAGGTATCAATTTGGGCATTTCCACTGCACCTAATTATAAAATATCTTGGTTAAATACAGCACATTTTTCCAGCAAAACCTATCTGTTTGGAGAATTAACTTGGGTAGATAATTATTTTTCTGAAGAAGAAGAAAATATTAAACAACATTTCAGACTAGATATTAAATTAAATCATCAGTATAATTCCAACGTAGATATCGCCATCATGGCAAAAAATATTTTCAATAACGAATTAGAAGCAAACTCTGAATTTGTTATTAAAGACCCACAAAAAGTTGAACCCAGTTATCAAGTACAGGTTAAATATAAGATTGACTAAACTGTCGATAATCATTCCCACCATCAATGAAATGATGGTCTTACCTGATTTACTTCAGCAATTAAATCGACAACAACAAATCCAGTTAGAAATCATCATTGCCGATGGTGGATCAACCGATGATACTCTTCGGTTAGAGCTTGCTGAAAACACTCAATTAATACACACCAAAAAAGGTCGCGGACATCAAATGAACCAAGCGGCCTCCCAAGCCCAATTTGACCTCTTGTTATTCATACATGCAGATTCAAAAATTCAATCTAATACCCTCTTGTATGATGCCACAGAATTATTTATACAAATCTTAGATCAATTAAGTAGTCAACAATTAGCAGGTCATTTCAAATTAAAATTTGATCGTCAAGATGAAAAAAATCAAACAGCTTACAGCTATTATGAATCAAAAACAGCCTTAAATCGTGCTGAATGTACCAATGGAGATCAAGGTTTATTAATCACTAAAACATTTTTTAATCAATTGGGTGGCTTTGATGAACAACTTCATTTTTTAGAAGACCAGCGATTGGCTGAAAAAATTAGAAAACAAGGAACCTGGATTACTTTACCAGGCACACTCATTACATCTGCCAGACGTTTTGAAGAAGAAGGTTTTGTCAGGCGTATGATACTCAGTGCCTTTATCATGAATTATAATTATATCGGTTACCAAGACTTTTTTACTCATGCACCAGGTGTTTACAAACAACAAGATGTCACCCAATCCTTAGATATTTACGCCTATTTTAACCTAATTCATCAACTCAATAAAAAAACACCTTTATTAAAATTAGCAAAACGCTGGATAGCAACGGGTAATTATACAAAAATCCATTGTTGGCAATTATTCTTTTTCTGGGATGTGAAATTAAATTATTTTAAAGCTGAGTTGAATAGCTCGTCTGCTCGAACGAAACTTATCCCCTTGCTGGATAAAGCTGAATTAAGTGGCTCTGTCCGCTTCAATGACAACTTATCCACTACTGTGGATAAAAAGAGTAAAACTCCTTTTCTCAATTTTTATGACAAAATATTCAGCCATATAATTAATTTTTACTTGTTTGATTTAGTTTGCACTGCATTGGTTTATGGTTGGTTTCATTTGAGTAGAATCAGATATTGGTTTAGTAAACATTTCTAATCATTACCCCAAGACAAAGTCTAAATCGAACTCAATTTCTGTAAAAGGTTCAAGTCTTACCTTAGACTGATGCTGTATTGATGCAATCACTTTATAGGCATCCTCCGTATACTTATAAACTGTCAAAGCTTTTTCTTCTGGATGTATTATCCAGTAATAAGGCACTTTGTTTGCCAGTAAAATATTTAATATGCTGACGGTATCTTTTGCCACATGCCCTGGAGAACTAATTTCACACACCCAATCAGGAGTAATTTCTACAACCCCTGAAGGTTTTTGCGTGACTCTATCTTTACACCATCCTGCAATATCATGGCAAGGTACATTGTGTTCGTTGTATCTCACACTCACCTCTGTCGCAAACCACCAACCACCGCCACTACTATTGGAACGCCTAACTCCTCCTAATTCCTCTCGCAAATTACCCTGAACTTCACCATGTTCAAATCTTGCCATGGGTCGCTTAATAATTTCACCATTAATTAACTCAAGACGTTCATCTTGTTTTAGTGCATCCTCTAAATCATCGATTGTGTTTAATTTATACGCTTCCATAACTAACCTCTGGTCTTTTCTTAAGTAGCACCTGAGAACGGTGCGTTCAACCATCTAAAAA
>JABHHM010000502.1 GCA_018671575.1 Methylococcales bacterium
CTACCCATCTTACTGGCTCTTTTGTCCGTCTTCTTTGCCACAAAAATAGTTATGTAGAGCGACTACACGCCTATTTTTGTAACAAAAAAGACAAACAAAACTTCTGCGCAATATGGGTAGTTTATTTATTGCGCGTTACCTTAATTCACCTCTTTGCAATTTATCTTTCACTTGTTTTATTGCATAAGATTTCATTTCATCACCAAGGTGTGGTTTGTGAAGATTAATTAAGTCTTCTTGATTTCCATTATCAAACTTAACTCTAGAACCATTAGCTTGAATTTCAGAATAACCCAATATTTTTAATAGAGTAACTAATTCAGAAAACTTGAAAGTTTTTGCAGAAAGTAGTTTTTGAATTAGCTTTTCTTTTTTACTCATACATCAAAGTATATAATCTAACAACATTTATGCAACTATATTTTAGTTTCCTAAATATAAATTAGTATAATTTACAGTTTCACCAAACCTTTATTTTTTAAAATTTTTCTATTCTAATTAATTTCACCTTTGAATCAGTTTTAAAAAATCTTATTTGCTCACCTCAAATCAACAGCAACATTAGCTCATTAAAAACATGATAAATGAGATGATTTAATAAAAACTTCCTAAGTGACATTAAACCCAATCAGGAATATATCGTGCAGACTGTTTTAATTGCTTATCCAATATCTTGTAATCAGGCTCAAACAAAGCAACCAGCTTCCAAAATTTAGCGGAATGATTTAGATGAATGGTGTGGCATAGCTCATGAATAATGACATAATTCATTAAGTCGAAAGGCAGTAACATCAATTTAAAATTCAAATTGATGTTTTTTTTATTTGAACAACTTCCCCAGCGTGTTTTTTGATTACGAATACTAATCTTGTTAAAATTCAATTGAGTCTGCTCACTGATGGTTTGCACATGTTTCGTTA
Organism: Methylococcales bacterium; assembly: GCA_018671575.1. Lineage (GTDB taxonomy): Bacteria > Pseudomonadota > Gammaproteobacteria > JABHGC01 > JABHGC01 > JABHHM01. Next base: position 921 of record JABHHM010000502.1, read on the forward strand.
GTTTTTCTTTAGCGTAGCTGATCAACCATCGCTTAATGGCAACAATACATTGCTCATCATCATTGACATCACCCAGTAGCCATAATTGTTGAGACTCTTTTTGTTGTACTTTTATATTGACTCGTCGCTGTTCAATATAATCAATTCGCCAATGCTCATGAAAAGCGGTAATAAATATTTCATCGGGTTTACAGATAGGCTCATCAGATGCAATTAAACTAAACTTTTTTTCAAGACGAAGCATAGTTTTGGCAATCCAGGGATGATTTTTTTCTACAAAATCAGGTATGTAAGACCGATTAAAACCAACAGGAATAACCACTTCCACATTACCATTGAGATTAACTCGAAGATGCATATATTTGGTTCGTTTGCTCTCTCGAATACTGTAATTCAAGCTTTTTTCTCAAAAATTGGCCGACAAATTCTCTTGAGCTCCGTCACCACTTTAGAACATTCTTTTGATGATTTTAATTCAATAAGTTTTTCCAGTTTTTGTCCCAGCACTGATATCTCATCATAGTTATAACTTCCCCCCATGCCTTTGATAATATGCGCCACTTGTTGCATGGATTCAAAGTCATGTTGACCACAAGCAATATCTAAATCATGCAAACATTTTTGTAGTGTTTTCAAAAAGGACTGGAATAATTCTGCTTCTAATTGTTCATCCGTCACAGAACCTAGTTCTTCATGTTTCACTGTCGACTCGGGTAAATATTGAGACAGTACATGATTTAATTTTTCTCTATCAATGGGTTTAGATAAAAACTCATTACTTCCAGCCGCCAAAAATCGCTCACGATGACTTTTCATGACGTTTGCAGTTAAGGCAATAATTGGAATAGTACAACCTGTTTGACGAAGAATTTTAGTGGTTTGAATACCATCTAATTTAGGCATTTGCATGTCTAAAAATATCAAATCAAAATGATAATTTTTAATTTCTTCAAGCGCCTCTTCACCATTACTGACAGCAATTACTTTTGCGCCCGTCATTTCAATCAGTTGTTTGACCAGCAATTGAACTGCACAGGTATCATCTGCCAATAAAACTTGGCCATAAAGATGAGGAATAATCCCCTTAACAACGGATGTTACTGATGGTTTTTCTGCAATAACCATTTCTGTCAACGGAAGTTTTAATCTGATGACAAACTCTGTTCCAACGCCCATTTCACTGTTAACGATAATATCACCAAACATTGAATTGATAATTTGTTTACTGATCGCCAAGCCAAGTCCCGTACCGCCATATTTTTTAGAAATAGAACTGTCCGCTTGTTCAAATGCACCAAATAAGCGAGACTGTGTTTCCTCATTCATGCCAATACCACTATCTTTGATACTGATATTGACAAATAACGACTGTTCATCACGACTAGTTTCTTTAAGATTTAACTGTACAAATCCCTCTTCAGTAAACTTAAAAGCATTGCCTAATAAGTTAACCAGAACTTGCTTTAATCGATCTGCATCACCCAATAAATACTGGCTATTATTACATTCAAACTCATAATGAAAATCTACTCCTTTTTGCACATGACTTTGGTTGAATAAATTAATGACGTTATCAATGGTTTCTTTTAAATCAAAGGGTTCTTCCAATACTTCAAACTTACCAGATTCAATTTTAGCCAAATCCAGTAAATCATTAACCAGTGTCAGCAATGATTTACCAGCAGAAGCCAATGTTTTTAGCATTTTATGCTGGTTTTCATTTAAATAAGTGTCACTCAATAGCTCCGACATACCCAAAATACTGGTCAGAGGAATTCTAAATTCATGGCTCATCATTGACAAGAATTCACTTTTTGCACGATTGGCTGATTCAGCCAGCTCTTTGGCACTTTGCATATCCAGCAAAGAATTGGAAATGGCATGATGAGATTTTATTTCATATTGATCTCGTTCATATTCCTGACAACTGTTTAATGCAATCTGCAAAATCTCATCATGATTGAATGGTTTAGAGACCACCGTTAAACGAGTTTTAATTTCATTCTGAAAAGTAGACAAATCATAATCAGAATTATCAGAAACAATCACGATGTGAAGCCATTTATCCAATTGACGCAAACGCCTGGCCGTTTTCAACCCGCCCCAACCATTGGTCATTTTAATATCGACAAAAGCAACGGCAAAGGGGAGCTTCTGATAAAGTGCCTGCATCGCCAATTGGCAACCTATTTCACCACGGGAAGCCAATGAAATCTCATAATTTGGCTGAGCATTATTTTCAAGACTTGTATCAGATTGTTTAAAAATATCCTGATAACAAACCAAAACATCATCATCGTCATCAATAATCAATAGATTTTTATTTTCAAAATTCAAATGACACGAACTGTCTTCAAACTGATCCGAGGTAAAGGTATCTTCAATTTCATTGTTGTTACTATCATTGATGATTTTTTTCAGGTCGTAAATCAAACTTTCTCTGATTACCGCCATTTGTTGCATTTTAGAAAAGGCATTGGCTTGATATTGTAAGGTAGAATATTGAACAGCAGAGGCAATACCAGCTTCCATTGCTGACTGGATTGATAGCTCAGAGTCATCAACAAAGATAAATTGCCGAATTCCGTGGTCATATAACATCTGTTGCTGCGGTGAAGATGAAACCAGCCCGACTATACAATTGACACAATAATCATGATCATATTGTGACTGTAACCAATTCAATGATTGAGTTTCATTACTTGAGGATATTTCTACAACAATCATCAGCGGGTTTTCTAACAAACAAACATCACCCAAAAACTCAACTTCAATCGATTGAAGCCAAGTATAACCATCGATAATTGAATTTATCTTTTGGCTTGGCTTTGCCGATACTAAGGATAATAAAATTTGCTGATTCACAATAAGCCATTAAAATAATTTGAAATACATATTGTTTATTGATCTACCTATCTATAAAGTTAGCAAAGTTTTTCGAAGGTGTCTCTAATTCATGCAACCAAAATCAAATAGTTATTATCACGCTATCAATATCAATTTACTCGCATGGATTCCTCATGATGCCACTCACGTACTAGAAATCGGTTGTGGCACAGGTGAACTGGGACATTGTTATAAAACTAAAAATCCTGATTCCCATTATTGTGGCTTAGAAATTAATCCTGAACTTGCCAAGCAAGCAAGCAAAAAATTAGATATCGTTTGGACGGGCAACGCTGAAAATTTTGAATTCAGTGAAATATCACCCGCTTCACTCGATTGCATTGTCTACAATAATGTACTTGAGCAGCAACAAAACCCTTGGTCAATACTGCAACGTCACCTTTCATTATTGAATGAGACAGGGGTTATTATTAGTTCCATCCCCAACATTCAGCATTGGTCGGTAATATTGAATTTACTGCAAGGCCATTGGCGTTACGAAGACAAAGGAATTATTAATCATGATCATTTGCGTTTTTTCACATTGGATTCAATTCAACGCTTATTTGCCGAACAAGGACTGCGTATCAATGAAATAAAACCTTTAACGACAGACCATGACCCAACTTTTGAACAATTTATTCAATCTTCTGCATCATTACTTAAAATGGCAGGAATATCAGAAGCTTCACTTCGACAAGGCTCTTCAGCTCATCAATACTTAATTCGAGCAACTCGCCAAACATATTCAGCGCCTAGGCTTTATATTCACGCATTAACCATTCCTCCTATCGCAGCAGTTAATTTAAAACGAGTTGATGAACCTTTGGGTTTTTTAGACAGCTTACCTGGTGTCCGTACGGCAATTAGTCAGGGTAACTTAAATCCACAAGCACTGAGACACAATGAAGCTGGCATAATATTATTCCATCGCATTATTTTTTCTGATTTAGATTTTCCTCACATCCAAAAACTCATTGAGCAAAACTTCCTGTTGGTTATGGATTTTGATGATGACCCAGATCATTGGCCTGAATGCCAACAATATAACTACCTAAGCTTCCGTGGAGTTCATGCAGTACAAACATCAACGCCCTCCTTGGCATCACATTTAAAACAATACAATCCTCACATTGAAGTTTTTGAAAACCAAATGGCATCATTACCTCAATCATCAAAACAACAAACGAAACAACAGGGAAAAACCATTCAAATATTTTTTGGTGCACTCAACCGTAAAAGTGACTGGTTACCGATGATAAATGCTTTAAACCACCTATTAAATGAATTTACAGAACAAATAAATTGTGTGGTTGTCAATGATGAAGAATTTTTTCAAGCATTATCGTTATGCCATAAACAATTTATTCCTCGTTGTGACTATACCACCTACCTTGAACATCTTCAGCAATCAGACATTGCTTTACTGCCATTGTCGGACAATCGTTTTAACCGTTTCAAATCTGACCTAAAATGGATTGAATCAGCCGCTTGCCACTGTGTTGCCATTGCTAGCCCTACAGTTTATGAAAATGCTGTCAAACACAAGGAAACTGCAATGATCGCAGAATCTGCTGAAGATTTTTATAATGCACTGAAAATATTAATAGAAGACAGTCAATTACGACATTTTATTGCAAAAAATGCCTACCAAATCATTAAACAACAACGAATGCAAAGCCAGCACTTTAAAAAACGATATCATTGGTATCTTGAACTTTTGGGGCAACATAAGGAATTAACACAAGAGTTATTAGTGAGAGTTCCAGAACTAAAGTTTATCCGCTAATTTTATATCAAACTCAAAATAGTCACTGTATTCGGTATGACCTTATAAGGATAAGAATTTGCCATCTTACGAATAAGTTCATAATCAGCCACTTTAGACTCTGGATTCCACCAGGGAGGAGACAATTTTTTAACACTGGGCATATGAAACAATACACAAACACCACTGACAGCCCCCTCTAAAATTACTCTGCCTACTTTTTTATGTGAAATATCACGATGGTCATTTTTGGTTACACAAATTGCTTGCCCAATAATCATTTTGGAATGTTCATCAATTTGTTCATACAAGTGTTTTAAACCCCATGGCATTAAGCTATCGTCATCACCCGTCTGGTAATACCAATCACACCATTCCAAGTTTTGAATACAATATTGAACCGCAGGATTACCAATGAGTCCATCAGGAGCATCATAGACTAAACGAATTTTTTCAGCGTCATAAGCACCCAGTTTTTCTTCAAGTGCTATCCACTGCCCACTCATGGCAATGGTAATTCTCACTTGAAAACCTTGATTTTGGGCTGTGTGTATCTGGCACATTAGATTATCTAATCGTTTTTTACTCGTCGGTATTAAAACATCAACATCAGGCTTCCACATTGAATATACTCTTAAATATTATAAAATAGTAAAAAACACAGATTACAATCGTAAACAATTGATTTTATTATTTATTAGCAACAATTCTAAATTAGAAAAAGGCATTAAGCTGCTTCTTTATTATTCCCCTTAGCGAAGCTTGACCAGAAGCACATCACATGTTGCTTGTTGAAGAACAGCATGGGCAGTGGAACCTAAAAAAGCTTTTACTCCACGTTTTTCGTGACTACCGATCACAATTAAGTCTATATTGTGTTTGTTTTCAAGCGCACAAATTTCAGAGTAAGGTTTACCAAATTTAACATAACGATTCTTTTTCTTTATATTATGTTTTTTCGTCATTTCTTGAATGACGGGTAATACGTCTTCCTTGAGTTTTTTTTGATAATCTTTGGGTAAAAATGTGTATTCGATTATGTGAGCAATCGACAATTGGCTACCGTATAACTCAGCTAAAGCAGCCGCTTTTAATAATACAATTTCACCTTCTGATGACACATCAACAGCACAAAGTATATTTTTATACATTTTCAACCTCTTTAATAAATTCCATTACAATGAATAACAGAAATATAGTATACAAAAAATAATTTATCCGAAAGAAATTAACCTGTCCGTCGTTGTTCCACAAACTCAGTCAATTTTACCAATAAATTTGTTTCTATTTCCGATAAATTTTGACTCTCTTTAATCATTTTAATTTTTTCATCAAATAACAAATAAGTCATGCAACCATCCTTACTCGTTGATGATAATTTTTGCTGGCAGAAACTCTGCCATTGACTTTGCTCTTGAGATGTCAAGGTCATTGGAAAATTACGTGCGCGATATCTGAAAAACAATTCATGAAGGTATGGATGGTCAAATTGAAAGGATTTTTTAGCTAAGTTTTGTGGAGCCAATTCATGAATTTTTTGCATCAAATTTTTGTCTTTATCGGAAAAAAAGCCACCATGATATAGAGCATAATCGGCATCAATCACTCGACCATCATCAATCTGTTGATCAAATGCTTGACGGACATTTTCAATAAATGCCACCTGCTTTTTTAATATTTCAATATATTGCAAAGATTGCTCAATAGAAATATTATATTGAATTGCAGAATCTGGATTCAATGTTCCCGCAGGCACTATAATAGGACATTTATTGGCATGAACTGTTTTTAAAGGAATACGTTCAAGCCCTTTTTCTTCCAGCTGTTGCCGAGTAGTAAATAAACGTTCTCTGATATCATCCACACTCAATGATAAAAATTGATTCGGATCAAACCTCAAGTCATAAGCAATAATGCCATTCTTATTGGTTGGATGGCCACATAACGGAACAATCAAAGCGCAACACCCTTGAGATACGGGATACATTGAAGAAATATGAATCACTGGCTTAAATTGTCTGATATTAAGCAAACTAAAAATGGTCTGTTTTTGTCTATTTTTAAAAATAAATTGATATAGTTTTGGCTGTTTTTGTTGAATCAGTTTGGCAATAGCAATGGTGGCATAAACATCTGACAAGGCATCATGAGCAGATTCGTGTTCAATATGGTTGGCTTTGGTTAAATCTTCCAATCTAAAACTGGTCTCACCATTCTCATGTTTGGGCCAGTTAATGCCTTCAGGTCGCAAGGCATGAGTTAAACGCACCATATCAATGATATCCCAGCGAGAGTTACCATGCTGCCATTCCCGCCCATAAGGTTCATAAAGATTTCGATACAGGGTATGACGCGTCACTTCATCATCAAAACGTAAATTATTATAACCCACACCGCAAGTCATAGGCTGGGAGAATTCAGCATGAATTGCACCGATAAAATCATTTTCTGAGATCCCCTCATCCAATGTCTTTTGAGGGGTGATACCCGTAATCAAACAAGCTTCTGGATCAGGTATCAAATCATCAGCAATTTTATTATAGATCACTAATGGTTGCCCAATGATATTAAAATTTTCATCCGTGCGAATACCCGCAAATTGGGATGCCCTTCCCCTCATGGGGTCAGCACTGAAGGTTTCATAGTCATGCCAATAGAAAGAAAATGAGTTATTTGCCATCATTATTTCACTTCACAGGTCATTTCACCCTGCTTGACTTTAACATTGATTAAATCACCAGATTTGGCTTCATCCGCAGAATAAATGACCTGTTTGGTTTTTTGATGAGTTGCAATGGCATAACCTCTGGACAAGGTTGCCAGCGGACTCACCATATCCAATGCCCTGGAAAAACCTGATAATGATTGTTTATTTTGCTGAATTTTTGACTGTATTAATTGATTCAATTGTTGCTTTTGATGTTGCACGGTCATCTGATATTTTTCAATTAATTTTGCGGGATGCCGCTGCTGGATTGTTTGTTGCACCTCTTGTAAACGTGACTGCTTCTTCATTAACCATTTATTTTGTAAACTAATCAGTCGATATTCCAATTCATCCAACCGCTGTGATTTTTGCTCGCATTGATTCAGTGGATGACATTGTTGCAATTGCTTTTGTAGCCATTGAAGTTTTTGTGATTGTTGTGCCAGTTTATGCGTCATTATCTGAATCAACTGGGATTCAAGTTTGGCATAATTATTCATCAATTCATGACGATCAGGACTGATAATTTCAGCAGCTGCGGACGGTGTTGGTGCTCTAACATCTGCAACAAAATCAGCAATGGTAAAATCGGTTTCGTGACCAACACCTGTAATAATGGGTAAACGACAATGATAAATAGCTAACGCAACACCTTCATTATTAAAAGCCCATAAATCCTCAATTGATCCGCCACCACGAATCAACATCAAGACATCACATTCATTGCGTTTTTGTGCAACATTAATGGCTTTCATGATATCAGGAACCGCTTGTTCGCCTTGCACCGATACAGGATAAATAACCAATGGAATTTGTGGAAATCGCCTTTTCAACACATTCAAAACATCCTGAATAGCAGCACCACTGGGTGATGTAATGATACCAATTCGTTGTGGATGAATCGGCAATGGTTGTTTGCAGGAAGAATCAAACAGACCTTGTTGGCTTAACTTATTTTTCAATTGCTCAAACTGTTGCTGTAATAAACCTTCGCCTGCTGCCTGAATATTATCGACAATCAGTTGGTAATCACCTCGCCCTTCATACAAACTCACTTTGCCTTGCAGTAAAACTTGCAAACCATTTTTAGGATTAAACCCTGAATTTAATAATCTGTTACGGAACATGGCGCAACGAATTTGCCCACCTTTGTCTTTCAGACTAAAATAAATATGTCCCGACGCTGGTCTTGCTAAGTTAGATATTTCACCCTCAACCCACACTCTAGGATATTCATATTCCAATAAATTTCGAACATCACGGTTTAACTGTGAAACAGTTAAGACTTTAAAACCCAATATTTTCTCCTGATAGATAACGGCTCATTTCGTATAGACTTTACGTCATCAAAGCTCAGAATAAAGTCGGTGAACATAGGATGACAAACTGAGGTTTAAGAATGGGTTTTCTATAGCAGTCATGACTAGGTAACTCGCAACAAATAAACTACCCATCTTACTTGCACCCAAAGGGCATA
>JABHHM010000503.1 GCA_018671575.1 Methylococcales bacterium
GGGTATGTTTGAATTAATTGATGTTTTATTTAATCGGCAAGACGAAGAATTTCATCAACAGCTCATTGCTCGGTATCGCCATCATTTTTATAATAATACAGAAAATCCATCGGTATTTTTTCCACGAGCATTAGAGACCTTGCAACAGTTGAAATCAGATGGATATATGTTGGCAGTTGCAACCAGTAAAAGCAGGGCAGGTCTGGATCATGTTTTTGAGAAATATCAACTCAATGGTTTTTTTGATGATTCAAAATGTGCCGATGAATCAGCTTCTAAGCCGAATCCATTGATGTTAAATAAAATTTTAGCCAAACTTAATATTGATGTAGAGCAGTCATTAATGATCGGTGATACAGAGTATGATATGGAAATGGCTCAAAATTGTGGTATGGCTGGGTTGGGCGTTTCATATGGTGCTCACTCAAAAGAACGATTGCAAAAATATGGTATTTTAGATTGTTTGGATGAAATATTGCAATTACCTAACTGGTTAAATCTACGGAGAAAATAATGTTGAACAGTAAGAACGAAGATTGGGAAAAGAAACTTTTAGAAAAAATTGCAACCTCCTCTATTCGAGAGCAAAAGACGGCAAGACGTTGGAATGTGTTTTTCAAATTTTTGTTTTTTATTTATTTGTTTAGCTTACTGGCTTTATATTTACCCTCTGACTTACTGGATGACGGAAAATTATCAATAAGCAAGAAACATACGGCTGTCATTGATGTTAATGGCATTATTTTAGATGGCGCCGAAGCAAGTGCGGATAATATTATTTCAAGTTTGAAAAAGGTTTATAAGGCAAAAGATGTTGAGGGAATTATTTTGCGTATTAACAGTCCTGGCGGAAGTCCTGTTCAGTCTGCCTATGTGTATAACGAAATTAGACGTTTGCGAAAAGAGCATGAAGATATTCCTATTTATGCGGTGATTTCAGATATAGGTGCTTCTGGAGGATATTATATTGCCGTTGCTGCGGATAAAATTTATGCCAATCCTTCTAGTATGGTTGGGTCTGTTGGTGTCTTAATGGATGGTTTTGGTTTTGTTGATACCATGAAAACATTGGGTGTAGAAAGACGATTGTTAACAGCAGGCAGTAACAAAGGTTTTATGGATCCTTTTTCACCTCAAAAAGAAAATGAAACTCAGCACATGAAAGTCTTACTAAAACAGGTTCATGCTCAATTTATCAAAGCAGTTAAAGAAGGTCGAGGTGATCGCTTAAAAGGTGATGAAGATGTTTTATTCAGTGGTCTGGTCTGGTCTGGAGAAGAAGGCTTGAAGTTGGGAATTATTGATGGGTTTGGTAGCACCGCAAGTATTGCGAGAGATGTTGTTAAACAGGAAAAAATGATTGATTACACAGCGACAACTGATTTGGTAGAACGATTGGCTGATAAATTAGGTGCCAGTGTCGGTAAGTATGTTTTTGAAGCTTTAGGGTTGGGTGCATCAATTAAATTAAAATAATGAAAATTATTAATCATATAACAGACATTCAGGATGAATTAAAGACAGTACGTTTTAAAAATAAGACCATTGCCTTTGTGCCAACGATGGGTAATTTGCATCAAGGTCATTTAGAATTAATTAAGCAAGCAGGGCAGTTGGCTGATATTGTGGTGGTGAGTATTTTTGTGAACCCAGGACAATTTGGGCCCGCTGAAGACTATGATAGTTACCCCAGAACATTACAACAAGATATTGATTCAATGCAGGCTTATCAGGTTGATTTTGTGTTTGCCCCTGACTCTCGTGAAATTTATCCTGAGGGTAATCTAAATTCAACCAAAGTCAGCAATGTTGATTTGTCATCATTGCACTGTGGACAATCTCGCCCTATTTTTTTTACAGGTGTGGCAACGGTTGTCGCTAAATTATTTAACATCATTTTGCCTGATGTGGCTGTTTTTGGGCAAAAAGATTTCCAACAATTAACCATTATTAGACAAATGGTCAATGATTTAAATTACCCAATTAAAATCCATGGCGTTGCAACTATTCGAGAAAAAGATGGTTTGGCCATGAGCTCAAGAAATGCTTATTTGTCTCCATCAGATAGGAAAACAGCGGCTCATATCTATCAAATACTGTCGCAATTAAAACAGCGGATTGAATTGGGCGAAGTTAATTTTGATCAACTACAAATGGATGCAGGAAAAATGCTTTCAAATAATGGCTTTGATGTTGATTATGTCCATATTGTTGCGTCAGATACATTGTTGCCACCTATCCATGCTTCAAATGGGTTGGTTATCTTACTAGCCGCTTTTCTTAATGGGACACGTTTAATCGATAATATTATCCTAGAATAAGGAATGGGCACGAAACAACTTCCGTTCTTACCTTTATCTTCACTTCACCTCCAAATAACTGATGCATAAGATTCGATAAATATCATCTAAATTTTCAATCATAAAAGCTCAGAATAGAGCGGCTATTCATACACTTTTATTCAATCAGATTATTTGAATTTAAAATAAATATGAAACCAAGAACAGGAAGTTATTTTGTGCCATTCCTAATCTGCCAATTGTAGGCTTTGTCTGTAAAAAACGACGTTTTGTAAGTCTAGTCGTTGAATTGTCGCCTCTATTCGTTTAAAACTCTTGCAAATTGAAATAAATGTGAACTTTTTATTTAACTCGAACTATACTTTTTTCAAAACAATAATAAAATTTTCGTGTCAGCAGGGTGTAAAAAATGATGAACAAATTGATGTTTTGTTGCCTTATTGTGTTACTGACGATAGGAGGGCTGAATGTACAGGCTGAAGAACGATTGTATAAGCCTTTTGTGCTTGCTTCTAATGGTCCTGGAGAGTTAGTTCAGGCGATTAATTCAGTCAAAAGATCATTGCTTGATGTTGGTTTTATCATCACGGGTGAATATTCACCTTATGAAGGTTCTCACGTTTTAGTAGCGACCAACTATCAGTTAATCAGTGGCTCAAAAAAATCCAAAGGTGCAAAGTTTGCAGTGCCTCAGAGAGTTGCGGTGAGTCAGGTGGGGGAGGATATTCAGGTTGCTTACGCCAATCCAGAATATTTTGCTCAAGCTTATCAAATGAAAGATGATATGAAATGGGTTTCTAATCAGTTAGCCGCGGCTTTAGGTCGAATTGAAGAATTTGGTTCTAAAGGTATGACGAGAAAAAAACTTCGGAAATATCACTATACATTTGGCATGGAATATTTCAGAGATATTATGGTTTTGGCTGAATATGGAAGTTATGGTGAAGCCATCAGTAAAGTCGAGAAATCATTGTCTAAAAAAGAAGGTGGGGCATTTAAAATATCTCGAATTGATATTCAAGGAGAAAATACCACTATCTATAGTGTTGGCATGACTGAGGGTTATAGTAGTGACCAAAAAGTGATGAGTATCATTGATTATAAAACATTGAAGCACACGGCTCATTTACCTTATGAGTTGATTGTTAAAAATAATAAAATTATTGCCTTACACCCACGTTTTAGAATAGCCATTGATTTTCCTGAATTATCAATGTCTGGGATTAAAAATAGTTTTATGCAAATTATCAGTTCTCCCGATGCGATTAAGAAAGCATTGACTTTGGCTTCGGGAGGAGAGTGCTATTATGATGAAGATTTGGACGAAGAATTATGTGGAGAGTTTTAAAGAATTTGGGCGTACCCAAATAACAAGCTGTCATGAAGCTTATTCATGATTGCATTACAAGAGTAAATAATAAAATAATGAAAGAGAGGAGTGGTAATGAAATTTAATAAGAAATTAACAGCACTGATTGGTGGTGCGGTTTGTTTAGGATTTATGTCTGTCTCAATGGCTGCATCAAAATTAAAGCCTTTTGTTTTGGCTTCTGAAAGTGCTGGAGATGTTGCATCGGTAACAGCGGCAACTAAAAGCAAGTTAACAGGAGCAGGTTTTACGGTTGTCGGTGAATATGATCCTGCTTCGGGGGCTCATATTATTGCCGTCACTAACGATGCTTTAAAAGCAGCGGCTGCAAAATCAGAATTTGGTGCTTATGGTGCAGCGGTTAGAGTTGGTGTCACTAAAGCAGGTGGCAAAGTTCAAGTCACTTATTCAAACCCAACTTATTGGGCTGCTGGTTTTAGAATGAAAAGCAATCTGGCATCAGTGGGTAAGTCTTTAGAGGGTGCTTTAGGAAAAGTTAAAGGTTTTGGTTCTGCTAAAGGAATGAAAGCTAAAAGCATTAAAAAATACCATTATATGTTTGGAATGCCTTATTTTGATGACCCACATAAATTAGGTAAAGCATCAAACTACAAAGATGCCGTTAAGAAAGTTGAATCTGCATTAAATGCGGGTAAAGGTGGCGTTAAAAAAGTATATAGAATTGATATTCCTGGTACAAAATCAACTGTTTTTGGTGTTAACTTCACCACAGGCGATGCTTCTGATGCAAATGTCATTGGTAAAATTGACTTAGGTAAAATCAAGCATACAGCTCACTTTCCTTATGAAATCGTTGTAGTCGGTAAAAAAATCTATACTTTGTCTGGTAAATTTAGAATTGCTTTAAGCTTTCCTGATTTAAGCATGGCTGGTGATGGATCATTTGCTTCAATCATGTCTGTTCCTGGTGCGATTGAATCAGCAGGCGAGAAAGTTGCTGACTAAGGGGAAGCGAAATAAATAAATGTCCAAATTGCGCAGGATTTTTGTTTGCCTTTGAGGCGCAAAAATAGGCGTGTAGTCGAACTACACAACTATTTTTGCAACAAAAAAGGCGGGCAAAAAGACAAGTAAGTTGGACGTTTATTTGTTGTATGCCCCCTAAGTGAAACTGGGGTATTCCCTTTGCAATACTAGGTGTATTAATTCAATTTGAATTTAATATTCAAGTATTATTTAAATGATTTTGTATCACCGTCACGCTAAGGGGTGTACACGAAATAACTTTCTGTTCTTGGTTGTGGCTTTTTGTTCAATTAGATCAACCAAAATTAACGTAAATCTGAAACCAATATTGTTCAGGTTATTTAATTTTCATCTAAGTTAAGTTGGTTTTATAAATTGGTTTTATTGTTAGATGAATGAGTTGATCAGGCTGGTCTTTTTTGGTATTGTTGGTCTATTAATCTTAGTGAATTAGTGTGATTGTCCAAAGCACTGAGTGCTTTTGCGGTGATTAATTCAGGATCAATGGAGAAAATAATGATTATTAATGTATCAGAAGCAAAAACAAATTTATCTAAGCTCATTAATCTTGCTTTTCAGGGTGAAGAAATTATTATTGCAAAAAATAATTTACCCTTAGTTGAATTGGTAAAGCATGAACCTACCAGTAAAGTTGTTTTGGGTTTGTTATCGAGTAAAGATGTTGATTCTTATGACGATGATATTTTGGCAGAAGATGATGAGTTAAATGAGTTATTTTATAATGGTGAAGCTAATTTAATATGAATATTTTAGTTGATACTCATATTTTTATATGGATATTGAAAGCACCTGAAAAAATATCGGCGGAACATCTTCATTTGTTAAAATCACCACACAACTTTTTTCTTAGTTCAATAAGTATTACGGAGCTATTGATTAAATCGAGTATCGGTAAGTTAAATGTAAATTATAATCCTGTAGAAATGGCATTAAAAAGTGGTTTGAAATTGCTTGATTATAGTGCGGATGATGCCAGTCAACTTAAAAATTTACCTCTACATCATAAAGACCCCTTTGATCGTATGCTGATCGCCCAGAGTCTCTGTCAAGATTATGCTATCATGACAAATGATGTTAAGTTCAAATATTATGAGTGTATTTTGATTTAGAGTATAAAATCCAAGGAGGGTTGCCCGAGAACACTCAGTTCGCCAAAATTGGGTTAAAATCTGACTCAAAATGCTCATTTACACCAGTAAACTGTACTTTTTCATCAAATTTTACCTTGTCCTGACAAATTAAACTGTATTTTCGGACAGCCTCCTAGAAAAATCAGCTCAATCATCAAGCATTTAAATATTTACCAGCTAAGGCATTACGTTCTATTGAAAATCATAAAAATAGATTATATAATTTCTATTATTATATATAAAAGAAATTATAAGTATCATTATGACAAAAAAATCACTTTCAATTAAAGCATTGCCAGCAGAAGTTTCAACTCTTTTGACAACATTAGGTAAAAATATTTGTGTTGCACGAAAAAGTAGAAGACTTAAACAGTCTGAGATGTCTGAGCGAATATTTGTCAGTCTTCCAACTTATCGACGTGTAGAATCAGGTGATCCCAAAGTTAGTATGGGTATCTATCTTAGTGCATTGTATGTTTTAGATTTAATGAAAGGGCTTGATCAAATCGCCTGTCCAGAAACAGATGAAGTTGGTAGATATCTGGCTCAACAGCAATTGCCGAAACGAATTCGTCAACCCATGACCGATGAAAATGATTATGACTTTTGATCATAATATTTATATCTATATTTATTTACTTAATGAAAGTGTACCTTTGCCTGCGGCATATTTAACATGGAATGAAGAAGATGAGATAGGAACATTAAATTATGGAAAACAATACTTAAAACGTAACAACGCCATTGCGTTAGACCCAATCAACTTACCGTTAACAGAAAAGCCATTGATCTGCAAAATAAATGAAGGCATACCAGGTGCGGTACGTGATGCCATGCCTGATTACTGGGGGCAATTGATGATCGCTAGCACAATAGGTCGGCCATTTGATGAAATAACACCCATTGAGTATTTATTGCATACCTGTGATGACCGAATTGGCGCACTGGAGTTTCGACCTGAACTTTCTTCACCAAAGCTTGATGAAAAATACAACAAATTAATAAATTTAGAAGAACTAATTCATCAGTTAGAACAGCTATCAAAAGGTAAAATAGTACCTGACTGGTTTCAGGACTATATAAAACGAGGGTCAAGTGCTGGAGGTGCAAAACCAAAACTTACCGTTGAGTATCAAGATGCTCTGTATATTGCAAAGTTTAATTTGAAATCACAAAAATATACAGAATTTAATTCTGCAACCCGTGTTGAATTTGCTACCATGAAACTCGCTGAATATGCAGGAATTAATACTGCGGAGGTTAAACTAATTGAACAAAATGATCATGAAGTTCTTTTGATTAAGAGGTTTGACCGTATCAAAGTCAATGATTATTATCAGCATTGAGAATGAGAACATGATACTCTTTGGGCAAATTTTTAAATATTCGGAGATTGACCTAATTAAAATAGGCTTCGGTAACTTAGGTAACTCGCAACAAATAAACTACCCATCTTACTTGCACCCAAAGGGCATA
>JABHHM010000299.1 GCA_018671575.1 Methylococcales bacterium
ATACATCAGGTTCAACAGGAATACCAAAGGGAGTTTGCTGTTATCACCATAGCGTGGTTAATCTCTTAACAGACTTCCAACAGAGATCCTCTATTGGAACAGGTGACCAATCTAGCTTTTGGACAAGCTTTAGTTTTGACGTATCGGTCTATGAGATTTTTTCACCATTAATCTCTGGAGCAACATTACACATTGTTCCTGAAATGGTTCGTATCAGCGGAATTTTGTTTAGCCAGTGGTTATTTGACAACAACATCAACAGCACTTATATTCCCCCTTTTATGCTCCATAATTTTTCTGATTGGCTAAATGAAAACTCCAGTCAAAGTCAACTAAAACGATTACTTGTTGGTGTAGAACCTATTGCCGAATCATTACTTATTTCCTTTCAAGATGAAATACCCGAACTTATTGTTATCAATGGCTATGGTCCAACAGAAGCAACCATTTGTTCAACACTTTATTCCAACATAGAAAACGCTGGAAACAGCATTACTCCCATTGGCAGACCTGTAAATAATACCACAATATACATTCTTGATGACAACATGCAACCCGTTCCAATAGGTATTTCTGGAGAACTTTATATTGGAGGCAAGGGACTGGCAAAACATTATTGGAATCGTCCTGAATTATCCAATGAAAGATTTGTTACCAGTCCATTTGATGTAAATACCGAAGATCGTTTATATAAAACAGGTGATATTGCAAAATACAAACCCGATGGAAATATCATCTATATCGGACGAATTGATACACAGGTAAAATTGAGGGGATTTCGTATTGAACTTGGTGAAATTGAAGTCAAACTAGAACAACACAAAACAATCAGTAAAGCCATCGCCCATGTTAATAAAGACAATATAAACAATCCTTTTTTAGTCGCCTATTTAGTATTAAATAATAGCAAAGAAAAGTTTCATCACAAACATTTGAGTGAGTTAGAACAATTATTAAAACAATATTTAAGAGAACATCTTCCACAACACATGATTCCTTCATTTTTTGTACCCATCAATAAAATTCCTTTTACACCCAATGGAAAAATTGACTACAAAAATTTACCTTACCCCCGCATATCACAAGACAAACCAATCAAATCACAGCAACCTGTTACTAAAATTGAAAAAATAATCGAAACAGTCATCAAAAAGGAACTCAATGTAAACCAAATTGGTTTAAACAGTCACTTTTTTGATGATATAGGTGGTAATTCACTCAATATTGCCAATATACATCACCTCCTTGAAAAACAACTGCCGTATAAATTAAGTATTATTGATTTATTTGAATACCCAACCATTAAAAGTTTAACCCAATTTTTAATGAAAAATTCAGACGACATTACATTACAATCTTCGACCTCCAAAACAAATATAGACAAACAACACAAACAAGTCATTGCCATCATTGGTATGTCTGGTCGTTTCCCTGGCGCTAAAAATGTCCCTGAGTTTTGGGATAAAATCAAGCAAGGAGTGGAACTCATCACTCAGTTTACCGATAAAGAATTATTGGCATCAGGCATCTCCAAATCACTGCTTAAAAATGAAAAATACGTTAAAGCCAAAGGCTATTTACCTAATATTGATCAATTTGATACCAATTTTTTTAATTTCAATCCAAATGAGGCAAGAATCACTGACCCACAACAACGCCTATTTTTAGAATGTGCCTGGGAAGCTTTTGAAGACGCAGGTTATAACCCTAAAACATATTCTGGTTCTGTGGGTGTTTTTAGTGGCTGTAGTTCAGTCGCTCCTTATTTGCTAAAAAACTTATTTGCCAACACTGAAATCCAAGAAATATTCAGTGAATATCAACTGGGTCTGAGTAATGCCACTGATTTTTTGAGTAGCCGAACCGCTTATAAATTGAACCTTAAAGGGCCTGTGGCAACCGTTCAAAGCGCTTGTTCAACATCACTTGTCGCAACCGTCATGGGGTATCAGGCTCTCATTAATAATCAGGCAGATTTAATTCTGGCAGGGGGAAGCACTGTTGCCATGCCCAACAAAAATGGCTATCTATATCAAGAAGGCATGATATTTTCTCCAGATGGTCATTGCCGTACTTTCGATGCAAAAGCCAAAGGCACTTTATTAGGCAATGCTGTTGGTACTGTTTTATTGAAACGACTGGATGATGCCATCCGTGATCATGACCACATCTATGCAGTGATTAAAGGTGCGGCTTATGACAATGATGGCAACATGAAAGTAGGTTTTACCGCATCAGGTTTAGACGGTCAAAAAAGAGTGGTAAAAGAGGCTTTAGAAGTTGCCAATATCTCACCTGACACCATTGGTTATGTCGAAGCACATGGCACAGGAACTCCATTGGGTGATCCCATCGAAATCAAAGCACTAACCAAAGCCTGGCACGAAACATCAAATAATAGAAAAAATAACTATTGTGCGATTGGCTCTGTTAAAACCAATGTCGGTCATTGTGATGCGGCAGCAGGTGTGGTGGGACTCATCAAAACAGCGTCTATGTTAAAAAACAAACAAATTCCCGCCAGTTTACATTTTGAACGTCCCAATCCAAATATTGATTTTGCCAACAGTCCTTTTTACGTCAGTAATACTTTAAAAGAATGGCAAATCAGTGATTCTCCTAGACGAGCAGGAGTAAGTTCATTCGGTATGGGTGGCACCAATGCTCATCTAATTTTAGAAGAAGCTCCAGAAAGAGAAAAATCCAGCTCATCACGAGACTGGCAACTTATTACTTTGTCGGCAAAAACAGATACTGCCCTTGAAAAAGCTCAACAAAATTTATCTGATTATTTACAAAAAAACTCCAACCAATCTTTTGCTGATATTGCCTACACCAGTCACATTGGACGACAGCACTTTGTTCATCGAAAGACCATTATTTGTCGAGATGGTTTACAAGCAATGGATGTGATTTCATCCAATAATTCAGACTTGCAAGCAACAGGAAAAGTATTAACAGATGATCCCCATATCGTTTTTATGTTTCTAGGACAAGGTTCACAATACATCAACATGGCACAGGAGCTTTACCAAACAGAAGAAGAGTTTAAGCAAATTATTAATAACTGTACTTCATTGCTTAAACCCCATTTATCGATGGATATTAGAAGCATCCTATTTAACAACAATGATTCAGCCAAAACCAGTGAGAAACTGAATCAAACAGCACTGGCACAACCTGCCTTGTTTGTGATTGAATACGCCCTTGCAAAACTCCTCATGGGCTGGGGTATTCAACCCGATAGTTTAGTTGGTCATAGCCTAGGTGAATACACCGCTGCTTGCTTGGCCAATATCATGAGTTTGGAAGATGCAT